>DAHXMB010000206.1:0-20078 GCA_027365695.1 Candidatus Acididesulfobacter sp.
AATATTTTATAAGAACTTTTGTGATGTTTTTTAGCAGTAATCATAAAAACTTTATATTTGTTTGAAACAGGCACATTGGAAAAGTAAACAATTCCGTTTTTTCCGCGTCTCATATAAATATCGGCATTTGCATTATTTATACAAACAAACAAGATTAAAATTAAAAAAAATAAAACAGATATATGAACTTTACTATTTATTTTTTTTATAATTTGCGGTGAATTCAGCCAAAAATTTAATAATTCGCTGTAAATAATTTTCATAATTTCATAAAATTTATACAAAATTTATATATAACTTTTATTTTTTATATTTTTATTTCAACCTTTATGAATAATATATATTTACTATATGCTCTCTTTTAAAATAGCGTTCATTGCCGCTGCCGCTACCGCACTGCCTCCTAGATTACCTGTATTGCCTATGGATGAAAAAAAAACATCTTTCATAAGATTTCTTTTTGAATCATCTGCGCCGACAAATCCGACTGGCATGCCTATTATAAGATTCGGCTTATAATTAATCGATTTAAATAATATTTTGCAAGTATTCATCGCTTCTATTAATGCTGTCGGAGCATTTCCGATAATTATAAAATCCGGCAAATTTTCAATAACGGCAATTCTTATAGAATAAGCCGACCTTGTAATTCCATCAGTACCTATTTTATTATTTATATTATTTGTATTATTGAATTCTGATTTTAAATTATAATCAGATATTAAACCATAAAACTTTTCATTTAATTCTTCGCCGCTTAATCCTATATAACAGTGAGCATCAACAATAACATTTCTATTGACGGCACTGCTTATTCCCGCTTCAGTCATTCTGCTGTCGCAGACTATTTTTATAGGTTTATTTAATTTAGATTTTTGTTTTATAAAATTAATAGAGTTTATAATAGAATTTTCCGTAAAAAACATGGTCTTTGAATAAGCAATATCGCTAGAAGCATGTATAACCCTTTTTATTACAATTTTTTCAAATTCTGAATATTTACCGTTAAAAAAATCATCTTCTGCGAGCAATGAGTTTATTATTGAAATGCTTTCATTGTAAATATCTATTCCTGAATTTTCTAAATTATAATTTGATGTATTCATAATATTTATTAATAATTATTTAGTTTTTTATTATTTATTATAAAAATTTATGCGAAAATTTTCAAGAATTAAAAAAGTAATATAAGTTGTTTTATTATACAATTAAATTATATAATATTAAAATAAACTAAACAAATAATATAATGCAATATAATATAATATAAATTTTATTATCTATTATTTATTTACACATACAATAACCCTAATAAACAATATAAATAAACTAAACTAAACAAATAAAATGATATATATAAGTAATCCCGATATTTTAAATTAAATAATTATTACTATATTTTATGAATAATCAAAATTCTATATTCAATCTTTCATTAAAAGAATTGGAAAATTTTTGCACAGTCAATTCTGCAAAAAAATTTAATGCATTGCAGATAATGAAATGGATTTATAATGCCAAAATATATGATTTTAGCAATATGACAAACATTTCAAAACCGTTAAGGGAATACTTAGATTTAAATTTTAATTTTAAAATGCCGGAGATTACAAACAGCAGCAGAGAAAACGGCGGCGAAGGCAATTATTCAATAAAATATCTTATTAAACTAAATGACGGTTCTGCAATAGAGTCTGTATTTATTGATTACGGCAAAAGAAAAACATTGTGCGTTTCATCTCAGGCAGGGTGTAAAATGTTGTGTAATTTTTGCACTACCGGTAACTTTGGTTTTCAAAGAAATTTAATTTCGGGAGAGATTATATCCCAGCTTCTATTAATAGAAAATGAATTAAAAATTAAAGTTACGAATGTCGTATTTATGGGAATGGGCGAACCGTTAGATAATTTATCCGAAGTAAAAAAAGCGCTTGAAATTATTTCCGACGCTAACTTTATAGGAATAGCCCGCAGAAAAATTACTATTTCAACATGCGGTATAATAGATAAATTAAATGAAATTAAAGATTTGAAATATAAAATTGCTATCTCTCTAAATGCTTCAAGTAATTATTTAAGAAATCAAATTATGCCTATTAATAAAAAATACCCGATAGAAGATATTGTAAAATTTATAAACAGCGGCAAATATTTCGGGCATAACAAAATAACTTTAGAATATGTTTTAATAAAGGATTTTAATGATTCAATCAATAATGCAAAAGAATTAATAAAATTATTTTCCCCGAAAAATGTAAAATTTAATCTAATACCGTTTAACAAATTTGATATTGAAAATATAGGCGAAACTGTAAATATGAACCAAAAACAACTTGAAAACAATTATGGAAGGACAAATGAAACTGATTATAATAATTTTCAGGATAAATTAATGAAAGCCGGGTTTGTAGTTATAATACGACATTCTAAGGCTCAAAGCATTCACGGCGGATGCGGGCAGTTGAAAGGATATATATAAGTAAGTATTATTTTCAATATAATATCCTTAAATCACCGTTAGAAATTTATTTTTCCGGATTCCTGCTTTCGCAAGAATGACTATACTGTATAATTTAACTTTTCACCCAATGAGTGCCATCCCGCGAAAGCAGGAATCCGGACTGTAAAGTATTGAAACAATTTCAATACTTTCTAAAGGTGATTTAAGGTAATGGTAATATATATGTCAACCAAAAAATATTCAATAGCAATTGATTTAGGAACTACAACAGTTGCTGCCGCTTTAATAGACAAAAAAGATAATAAAGTAATTTCGGAGAAAAGTTTCTTAAACTTGCAATATCCGGAATTTGGATTAGATTCGGTAAAAAGGATACAAAACGGTCTTAATATAAAATCTGTTAAAAAATTACAGGGAAAAGCATTGTTGACAATTGCAAATCTTTTAAATTATTTTATAAAAGAGAGGGGCATTGATTTGACCGATATAATTGAAACAGCCCTTGCCGGGAATACGGCAATGGAATTATCTTTTTGCGGCTATCCTTTAGCAGATCTTTCAAAACCTCCTTACAAACCTGCTTTTAACATAGTATTTCCGGAAAAAATAAATGAATTAAAATTAGCCAGCGGCGGCGGCGGCGGCGGCATAGGTGTAAATTTAATAGGTGTAAACTTAATAGACGTAAATTTAATTTCCTCAGACTCAATTTCTCCTGATAATTTCAACCCCGGCAAAAACATCGGCACATTAAACAGCGATTTATTTATATTCCCTATCTTAGACGGGTTTGTCGGAGGCGATACCGTATCATCAATTTATTATTTAGATATGCACAACAAAGATAATCCTGTTTTTATAGCCGATTTTGGTACAAATGTAGAAATAGCGATAGGAAACAAAAATAAAATTTTTACTACGTCTGCTCCTGCAGGACCTGCCTTTGAAGGCGGAAATATAAGGCGCGGAATGTTAGCGCAAGGTTCTGCTATATCTTCTATAAAGCTTAAAAACGGAATATTTGATTTTGAAACAATCAGCGGATCAAAAATTCCAGAGGGAATTTGCGGAAGCGGTATAATTGATTTAATAGCATCTTTGCTTCGTGAAAAAATAATAGATAAAAACGGAAGAATACTGCCTATGGAACTTATTGACTCAGAAAGCTATCCAGTCGTCAATAAGGGATTTAATAATGAAGAAAACGAGGTTATCGTTTACAGAGATAATAAGACGGATATAAGATTTTATCAAGACGATGTAAGACAATTTCAATTTGCAAAATCTGCCGTAAAATCGGCGGCTGAAATATTGATAAATAAATACAAAATAAATATTAACGATAATTTTGATGTTTATATATCAGGTTCTTTCGGCAATTATATAAAAAATGAAAATATAGATATTATTGATATTTTTCCTTTTAAAAATAAAAAAATAAATTATATTGACGATAGTTCTCTTCAAGGATGTAAAAAATATTTAATTTCAGAATGTTGCATAAGAAAAAAAGATATATCAAAAATTATGGGCATTTCAAAAAATTTTCCTCTGTCGGGAAGTAAACTTTTTGAAAGATTATTTATTAAAAATTTATCATGGCAATAAATCAATAAATATGGATACAAAAATATTTGGAAATGAAAAATTGCAAAACGATTATTTGCTCGGGGTTGATTTTGCCAAAGTATTTTCATCATTTAGCAAACCGGTTATAATTAAAGATATGAGAAGTGATATAATTTATATAAATGAGCAGGCTAAAAATCTTAAACTGTCCGCTAATGACGATATTTGTATATCTTTTGATGAAGATCTGCCTGATGAAATAAAGGAAATTAATAAAAACGGTTTAATATCAATAAACAAAGTTATTAATACAACATCTCCCCATTCTGCTTCTCAAAAAAAATATTTTCAAATTGAAACCATAACGCTTTTTAATAATTTTGGATTATTTTACGGTACTTTATTTATATTTTTTGATAAAACGGAGTTTGCAAAAAATATCATTAAATTTTCTTCCTACAATAGCTACAAAATATATGATGAATCGACAGGTTTTTTATTAAAGGATCAATTTGATGAAATTGCCGAAAAAGAGGCGGAAAGATGCAAACGATACGGCGCGACTTTTTCCGTAGCATGTTTTAGTTTTGAAAATTTAGCTTTAATAGGACAGGCATATGGACAGGAAAAATTAAATAAACTTATTAAATATTATGGAATGTTTTTAAATCAAAAATTTAGAAAAACGGATTATTTGTTCAAGTTTGATTTTAATGATTTTTTTGGAATATTGACTCATACGCCCTTGGATGTTGCCGTAATTAAATTTGAAAAAATAAAAAGGTCAATTTCGGAAGCCGTAAAATTTAACGGCAATGGATCGCTGCAGCCTACGTTATATTACGGAATTTCGGAATTTGATATTAAAAGGCATTTTAAGAATTGGAATTTGCTTATAGACGAAGCAAGATTAGAATTTGAAAAAAACAAAACTTTTGATTTTAGAAAATTTTAAAAGTTTTATCAAAACAATTATCGGCAAATCCTGTTCTGCAATATTTATTTAATTAATAATTATTTTGCTATTTAATTATTTAACTAAATTAATTATTTTTTCTGTTTTATTTTTTGTTTTATCCAATATTTTTCCAATTTTATAAAGAGGTTCTCCAGCATTTTTAAATAAACTTTCAATATCGGATGTTTTATCTTCAGGAATGCAAACTAAAAGTCCTCCCGATGTTTCAGCTCCAAAAGCAGCCCATACAAGACTTTCGTCAATATTTTCTTCAATATTCGCATATTGAGAAAAAAACTTTCTGTTTCGTTTTGTACCTGCAGGATTAATTCCTTTCTTTATCAATTCCAAACTTCCGTTAATCAAAGGAATATTTTCAAGATGCAATTCGCAAGAAGTTTTGCTTGCTATCATCATTTCGGATATATGTCCCGCAAGTCCGAATCCTGTAATATCCGTCATAGCATTTACCGCTTTTAAAGAAACAGCCAATTCTGAAGTCTTTTTATTTAATTTTATCATAGAATTTATAGCTTCGTCTAAAACAGACTGCCGTAAAAAATCGGTACATAAAGCGCTTACGATAAATCCTGTTCCTAATTTTTTTGTCAAATATAAAATGTCCCCGGGCATAGCTCCTTTATTAGAATATATCTCATTTATTTTGCATATCCCCGTGACGCTTAAACCGTATTTCAGCTCTTTATCGTCAATTGAATGTCCGCCAAGCAGCGCAGCGCCGGATTCGTTTATTTTATTCAATCCTCCGAGCAATATTTCTTTAAAAACATCTTTTTCAACATCGGCGATAGGAAAACATGCAATATTTAAAACGGTTATAGGCTGTCCTCCCATAGCGTAAACATCCGACAAGGCATTAGCAGCCGCTATTTGCCCGAAAACATAAGGGTCATCTACGACAGGCGTGAAAAAATCTACCGTCTGAATGAGACACTTATCGTCCGATATTTTATATACTCCTGCATCGTCTTTATAGCCAAAACCTACAAGAACATTATCATTAGATGGAACAGGCAAATCGTCAATTATTGAGGAAAGGTCCTCCGGACCTAGCTTGCACCCTCAGCCATGAGCCGACGTCAAAGAAGTTAACTTATATTTTTTATTTGTCATATTATCTTACGGATAATTATATATTTTAAATTTTTAAATATATATTTTAAATATATAATTAAAAAATTGCCTTTTTTAATTTTTTTCCCTGATAATTATTTTATATTTTATATTGCATAATAAATTTGGTAATATTAATTAACAATAATTTTATAATAATTTAATTTAAATTTACGGCATTTTACTTCCTGCTATCAAATATTCCAAATCTTTATCGGTAAATTTGATACCGCCGCCGACAAACAGCGATCTGTTGTTATTTTTACTAAAAATATCGTCATAACCGGTATCTATAAAAAGATGCCTGAAAAATGTATAACTGATACCGGCATTAACGTAAGCTTCCGCAGAACCGTTATTAGAATTAAATCCGAACGCTCTTGCGTATAATTTTAAATTTCTATGCGTCTCAGGAACATAATAATTAACACCAACCCCTCCGGTGGAATACATGAGACCAGCCAAAAAAGTGAAATTATAAAAATTTTTGGCAATTTCTGCATTAAATTTGATATTATTAGAATTAGAATATTGAGTCGTATTCGTTGTAACACTTGAAGGATAAAACTCTCCTGACGGAGGATTATTTGTAGTATAAGTTGTGGTTTGGGTTTCTCCGAATGAATTTCCATAATTAACGGGCGCCGAATCAACTCCCAGAACGTAATAATGTCCGGGGGAAGGCTGAAGTCTGATGTTAACTTCCGTTACCGATCCGTTTGATTTGGCAAGATATTGAGAATTCATATTCATTTTTATTTTAAAACTATTAAAACCTCCAACTAAATTATTAATGCCTTTAAGCGAGCCGTTAAGATTATCATATACGGAATTTCTATTTACGAGTTTCCCTAAAGTCCCTTTGCCTTCATTTATTTTTGACGATATTCCGTATATTTGATTTAAAGATAATTGGAGCTGTTTAGTATCTTTTCTGATATGAACAATGCTTCTGTTTATATTTGACTTATTTTTAGTTAAAATATCGCTTAAATTCGCCGATACTATTTTGATATTATTAGTAATAGCTGGAAGGTCTTGCTTCAAATTATCGGATATTGTTTTAAAATTATGAATTGTTCTCGTTAAAGCCCTATCGTTTTTTACGGTTAATCCGTTAATATTGCGAGAAAAACCTGCGAAATTAGTCATCATTACATTAAAATTCTTTTGATTTAAATATACTAATTTGTTTAAATTATCAGAAAGTTCCGCTATATTAGATAATATAACCTTTATTTTATGCTCTCCTGTGTTTGTCCCGATTGATTTTTTTAACGAATTCGTGATATGTTCAAGGTTATCGGCAGTCTTGGCAAATTTTAAAATCAAATTAGACATATTTTCCGGTGATTTATAACTTTTGATTATTTCTCTGTCTTGTATAGATTTTGATTTTAACGACTGAATAGTATTAACTGGAGTAATAGAAATATAGCTTTCTCCAAGAAGACTCATAGATCTTATAGAGGCAACATAATCTGGATAAATTTTATATTTAGAATTTATTTCCATGTAAACACGAGCTTTGCCCTGTTCAAGCTTAATTCTTTTGACCGTTCCGACTTTGATTCCCGCCATTTCAACATTTGTTCCTGTTGCTATGCCGTTTGCAGATGTAAAATAAGTGGAAATAGTATAGGTATGCGGTTTAAAAATATTAATTTTACCAACTTTCATAGAAAAATAGACGAGCATTAGTAAAATTACGACGGTAAAAATTCCTACTTTTGTTTCTTTATTTAACTTCATAATATATGTAATAATACGATATAGATTAATTTATTTATTTACGTTTATTTGATTATTATAATAACGAAAATCCAGTCTATAAATTTCAATCGGCAATTTTTGGACACTATAAAAATTGCATTTTGCAAATTAAGACTATATAACTATCGGTCCAGTCATACTTCCCATTACAAATTGTCTTACGACAGGATTGTCGGATGTTTTAAATTTTTCGGCATTCCCTGTTTCAATTATAGCACCTTTATATAGCATTGCAATAACATCCGCTGTTTTATACGCTCCTTCAATATCATGGCTTATTATAATACCTGTATATTTAAGCTGCTTCTGCGTTGAAATTATAAGGTTATTTATTACATCGGACATAATAGGGTCAAGTCCCGTTGTCGGTTCGTCAAAAAGAACTATTTCAGGCTCCAATATCATAGCTCTTGCGACTGCTACCCTTTTTCTCATACCTCCCGATAACTCTGCGGGCATTTTTAATTCTATTCCGCTCAAACCCACATCGTTTAATCTTGACATAACTTTTTTAAAAATGTCTCCTTCGGATAATTTTAAATGCTGCCTTAAAGGAAATGCAATATTTTCAAAAATATTAATTGAATCAAATAATGCTCCATCCTGAAAGACCATTCCGAATTTTTTTCTTAATTCGTTTAACTCTTTTTTATTTATAGTATTTAAATCAATATCGTTAAACAAAACTCTTCCTGAATCAGGTTTTATAAGCCCCACTATATGCTTAAGCATAACGCTTTTACCTTCTCCGCTTCTGCCTATTATAACTGTAATTTTATTATCTTCAAAACTTATATTAAGATTATTTAAAACTTTTACGTCTTTAAAAGATTTATTTATATTCTCAAGAATTATCATTTACAGAAATTCCGTTAAAATAAAATTGAAGTAAGAATGTAATCTGCGAAAAGAATATAAATTGAGCTTAATACAACCGCCTGCGTTGTAATACGCCCTACGCCTTTAGAACCGCCCGATGCCTCATACCCCTTATATGTACTTATCGTTGCAAGTATAATCCCAAAAAATACGGCTTTTATCAAACCGTTATAAATATCGCTGAGTTTCATATATTTATAAATCATATCCACAAATACGGTTCCGTTTAATCCAAGAAAAAATTTATAAACAACATAGCCGCCTAATATCCCAATTAAGGAAGAAATAATAGATAATATAGGAAGCATTATCATTGAAGCGATAATACGCGGCATAGAAAGAAAATAATAAGGATCTACGGACATTACTTCAAGTGCATCAATCTGCTCTGAAATTTTCATAGTACCTATTTCCGAAGCCATAGAAGAACCGCATCTGGCAGTGATCATTAAAGCGGTTAGAACAGGTCCTAACTCTCTTGTCATTGCAAGAGCTACAGTAGGACCAATCATATATGTGACTCCTACTATCCTGGCGGCATAATAAGATTGAAGCGATAAAACCATGCCGACAAAAAGTCCCGATAATCCGATAATAAAAAAAGAATCTACGCCTATAAAAACCATCTGATCAAAAAGATTATCTACATTTATAGAATATCGGAATAACGATAAGATACAATTCCATATATAAATAATTAAAGAACCTAACTCATTTATTAAATATAGAACATAAAATCCTATTTTTTCAAAATAATCTAATATAAAATTCATTATTTATATATACCCGATAATTTTATTCTTCAAGTTCAATATGCCAGTATGTGTTATCCACAAGATTAAGAAACGGCATCCATTCTTTATACAGTATATTTGTTAAAGATATATGATAATACGGAGACCACTCTGGCTTTTTAGGTTTCCGCGTTAATTTCATTTTGGCTTCCTCAGGCGTCCTGCCGCCTTTGATTCTATTGCATTTAATACAGCTGCAGACGATATTTTCCCAGGAAGATATTCCCCCGTATGCCCTAGGAATCACATGGTCTAAATTTAAATCATTTTTTTTAAATTCTTTTCCGCAATACTGACATTTATTTTTATCCCTGAGAAATATATTAGCTCTTGAAAATTTAATATATCTTTTTGGAATTTTATCATAATTAATAAGCAGAATTACTCTTGGAACTCTAATAAATTTATTTACGAGACCGACAGATTGAGTCTTGTCTAAAACAGAAATATCCTGCCAAGAATCAAAAGCAAATGTACGGTAATTTTCATCAACGGCTTTAGCAACTCCTTGGTATAAAAGTATAAAAGCTCTCTTAAGAGAAGTTATATGCACGGGCAAAAAAGATTTATTTAACACCAATACATTAGAAGATAACATAGCAGATCCTTATATAATATAATCAGCTTTACCGACCGGTTTCTTCAATTAGTTTCTTGAATTTAATTAATTTCTTTAATAACTATTTGAGAAACTTTTTTGAAATTATTAATTATATCATCTATATCAGTATCTAAAACAGTCCTTAAATCAATTAGAAATTTACCTTCTTTAATTTTTCCGACGATAGGAATCCGTAAACTCCTGAAAATTTCGCTTAATGTTTCTGTTCCAAAAATTTTGTTAGTAATGCTTAAACAGTATGTTTCAAGCTCATAATCCGGCATTGCTCCGCCGCCTACGATACTAAAATCTTCTACGATATTAATATTAAAATTATACATAGTTTTACAAATATGTTCAAGTTTTTTAATTTTATTTAAAAGTTTAAAACCTCTTTTTTTTATTTCTGAAATATTTTGGGAAAGTAAGCGAATAGTAGGTATATTTTTAATAGCATTATCTATATCTAAATATTCAAATAAAACTGCTTCAAGCGCCGCCAAAGTCATTTTATCAATTCTGAAAGCTCTGTTTAGCGGGTTTTTTGCAATCAAATCAACATATTTTTTTTTACCTGCTATAATACCTGCTTGCGGTCCGCCAAGGAGCTTGTCTCCGCTGAACGTCACTATGTCAACTCCTGTATTGACAACCTCCTGAGCCGTGGGTTCTTTTGGAAGACCAAGTTTTTCTAATTTGATAAAACTTCCCGAGCCGAGGTCTTCCATTACGGGAACATTATATTTTTCTCCGATTTCCACAAGCTCTTTGGAATTAACTTCTTGAACAAATCCCGTCATTTTAAAATTACTATGGTGAACTTTAAGTAATAATGCGGTATTTTCATTTATTGCCGATCCATAATCATTAATTTTAGTTTTATTGGTAGTGCCTACTTCAACAAGCTGCGCCCCGGACGCTTTCATTATATCGGGAATTCTAAACGACCCGCCTATTTCAATAAGCTCTCCTCTTGAAACTATAACTTCTTTTTTAATTCCAGAGGCAAAAGTGTTTAGCGCCATAAAAACCGCGGCGGCGTTATTATTAACCGCGAAAGCGGCTTCGCAATTTAAAATTTTATTAAGTAATACTTCAATATGCGAATATCTTTTTCCTCTTTTTCCTTCTTCAAGATTAAATTCAAGATTTGAATATGAAGAAGCTATTTTATAAACATTTTCAACTGCGGCTTTTGGCAAAATAGATCTTCCGAGATTAGTATGAATAACGACCCCAGTCCCGTTAATAACTCTTTTAAGGCTAAATGAAAAATTATCAAAATATTCTTGAAGCAAGTGTAAAAAATGTTCTATTTCAAAAATATTATCTTCAGGCATTTTGTTTTTTTGCAAATTTATTTTTATTTTTTCTTTTTCTTCAGATAATATTTCATCTAATTTATTTTTCACGGCATTGTATGAATATGCGCCGATTAATTTTGTAACACCGCTATCTTGCAGAATTAATTGAATTTTAGGAAATTTTCTTAAATATTCATTTAAATTATGCATAATTTAACATTTTAATAGATTAAGATTAAATTGATTAAAAACGTTTTATAATTTTATATTTGTTTAATTTATTTTTTATATTTATTTAACTTATTTATTTATCAATTAGCTAATTATATAATTAATAATTAATTATATTTTTTGAAATGATTTAAAAGAATTTCCGGCATAGAATGATAAAAGATTTTCTAAAAAATTAAGGCAGTCTTTTAAAACTACTTCCTTAACGTTTAATTTGGAAATAATAGAAGTATTAGAATATACCATAATATTAATTATTTTAATAGCATTAACCGATAAATTTATTGTTTTTGCTGTTTTAGCGCAATTATTGCAAACTGCCCCACCCTTAGCTATGCTAAAAGCAAAATAATTATCAGTATTTTTGTGCGAACATAATGCGCAAGTCGTAAAATTAGGAAATATACCAAGATATTTTAAAAAATTAGAAATAAAATAAAGTTCATGTTTAAGAATAATATCTCCGCCGCAATTGTTTTCCACGGCATTATCTAAACTCAAATAAGTATTTCTCAATAAATTAAAAATCATTACATTTTTATCTTTTTCAGGAACCAATGCTTTAGTAATTTCCAGCATCTTTGAGATAGATATATAAGCATCAATATTTTTTCTGATATTTTTATATTCTTCAATAGAATCTACTTCGTAAAGTATTGCCAGAGACATCCCTGCTTTCTCGTAAAATTTGATATTGGTCAGCATAGCAGGCTCAAGTTTTCCGAGAAATCTTTTTCTGCTTTTTCTTGCATTATTGGCAAAGCACACAATTTTTCCATAATCTTCGGTAACGTAAACAATCAATAAATCGGCTTCGTTCATTTTTTTTATAGAAACAATAAAAGATTTTGATGATAATACGTTCATTTTATATTGCCGTCCGGTTTATAATTTATTAAATAATTAGTTTATTTAAACGACTTTATTCTTTATTATTTATTTGTTAATTAATATTATTTATTGTTTTATTGATTTATCTAATTTTATTTTAATTTATATACCTGATAAAAAAACAACGCATATTCCCGTAATAATAACAAAAACACCAAGCCATCTTTTAATTCCGATCTTTTCTCTTAAAAAAAATTTTGAAAGCAAAAGCACCAGAACATAACCGCTTGATAATAGCGGATAAGCAATCGACAGCGGAAGTTTAGATAAAGCTAAAAGATAAAATAAAGTAGCAAAAAACAGAAAAATAAGAGCAGCAAAAATAAAAGGGTTAAAGAATACAAGAATAGATTTAAAGCTTACTTTTAAATGTTCATCTTTGACTTTCCCCGACCCTATTTTTTGCAAAAGCTGACCAAATGACGAAAAAATAACGGCAAAAATCATATAATAATAGGGATTCATAATATTTTACATATAAACATATAAATCAAAAATTAAAAGTTTATAGATAACGTTTTTATTATACAATAATTTTTTCTAAATTGGAAAGTTCCGTATAAGTAGAAAATATATAAACTTTGCTTAATTTTTGAACGTCGGTTACATTATTATTGTTGTTGTTTGCATCATTATTGCTTATATCTATAATATCATAGAATGCTTTTCTTATATTATAATTTACTTTTATTTTTTCGGCATTTATTCCTGCCGTTTTAAGTCTTATAGCCATATCATAAGGTCTAAGTCCCGTAATTATAATATTATTAAATTTATCAATATATTTTTCAAAATTAACGTCCCATATCCACGAAACATCTCTGCCGTCGGCGCCTCTATCGGAAAAAGCAAATAAAGCATTTATATAATCATTTTTTTCAAATATTTTTCCTAATACATTGTTAAATCCTGAAGGATTTTTCACTAAATCTACGTTACATTCCACTTCTTTAAATGTTTTTTTAAAAGATCTGCCGAATTTCGTAAAATAGTTTTCAAAGGATATTTTAATTATTTCATCATTTAAACCGTAATATTTTAAAGCCAGAAAAGCAGCCTCATAATTTAATATATTGTAATATCCCTGAATTGACGGTCTGAAACTGAAATTTTTGTTAATACTATTAATAATATGATTATATGTGTTATATATATCGCAATTATTTTTATCATTAACGTCATTATTATTGTTATAACAATTTTTATTGATATTATTTTGCTTATAGGAAATATTATCGCTTTTTATTTTAGAAGCAAATTCTTCGGTATTATTAAAGCTAAAATTTAAATAATCATCTTTAAGTATTTCTGCCTCTATATCGGATATGTTGCTTTTATATCCGCAGGAATCGCAATAATAATTAATTATAGCATATTTATCGTTAAATTCTGTGGACAATATGTTTCCGCATTGAGGACAAGATATTGCATCGGTAAAAGCGATATTGCCGCCATTTTTTTTCACGGATATTTCAGATATTTCAGCATTATCATTATTATCTGAGTTATCAGACAATTTTTTTATAGATTTAAAATTAAAATAAAGTTTTTTATTTTTAGTATTAAATCCTACAAAGGAAGCGAGGGGTTCGTTTGAAGGTAAAATTAATACAGGATAAGTTTTTAAAAATTTTATAGAATTTTTAATGTTTAGCATTGTAGTGTTGACTTCACCGTATCTGTCTAACTGATCCCTATAAAAATTGGTAATTACAATAACATCCGGATTTATTTTCGTAATAATATAAGGAAAAACTTTTTCATCCGTTTCAATTACTATGATATCTGAATTAAATTTACCATTAAATGAATAACATCCAAGAATAGACCCAAAAATACCGTTTATCATATTTGCTCCGTTCACATTTGAGCATACTCTAATACCCGCATTATTTAAACAGGAGGTTATTAAATTAGCAGCGGTAGTTTTTCCGTTAGTCCCGGTAACAATTATCACCGGAATATTTATTGCATTTATATCTTTTGCAAAATTATCAATTAAATTATTGTCAAATTTTTTCAACAAATAAAGGGGAAGAACATCGCCGTTTCTTCTCAATACTACAACTAAAATTAACTTAAAAAACTTATAAAGAATAATCTCTATGTTATTTTTAATATTTAAATTCATAATAATTTCAATAAGTTATAAATTACTCTAATATTTTAACTACTTAGCTACTGATTAAAAATTGTGCAATATGATTAAGTTTTCTATTTTTCTAACATTTCAGGTTTTAACAATCAAGATTTCTTTAAAAAATTTTACAGCCCTTGTTAAATTGTCAATTTTTATTTATTGATTGTTTAATTTTTTCAACAGCTTCCATTGCATTTTTTGCATAAATGTCTGCATTTATGGACTTTGCATAATCTTCATTGACGACAGCCCCTCCAACCATTGAAAAGACATTTATATCGTTTTTTTTCAACTCTTTAATAACATTTTCCATTTCACCAACGGTTGTAGTCATAAGAGCGGATAATCCTACGAAATTAACTTTGTTTTTTATTGCTTCTTCAACAATTTTTTCGGTCTTAACGTTTCTGCCGAGATCTATAACTTCAAAACCGTTATTTTCCAAAAGGGTTGCAACAATATTTTTGCCTATATCATGGACATCTCCTTCAACCGTTGCCATTAAAATTTTTACTGCATTAGAATTTGTATTTTTAGGCAAATCTTTCTTTATTCTTGCAAAAGCTATTTTCATAACTTCTGCGCTTTCCATAACCTGCGGCAAAAAATATATATTTCTATCAAAAAGTTTCCCGACTTCTTCCAGCGCAGGTATTAAATATTTATTGCCTATTTCTAAAGGAGCGTCGCCTTCAGATAATAAGTTTTCCACAAAAGAAACGACGCCTTCTTTTTCTCCGTTTAGAACGGCATTATACAATTTCTCGCCGGAGCTCAAAATATCGCTTATGTTTGAATTTTTTTCATTATTATAATTATTATAGCTGTTTGCTTTTTCTGAGAAATGGTTTATGTATGTCTTTGCAAGATAATCTTTAGCTATTAAAACTTTTGCGGCATAAAAACTGCCTGTTAAAAGTTCGTCTTCAGGGTTTACTATTGCAGCGCTCAAACCTGCGGAAAAACACATTGTTAAAAAGGCTGCATTAATATATGTTCTTTTTGGCAAACCGAACGAAATATTGCTTATTCCCAGAACAGTCGGAAGATTTAAAACAGTTTTATTTTTTTTAATCGCGTCTAATGTTGTTAAAGCCTTGTCTTGTCCTGCGCTTATAGGAAGAGTTAAAAAATCTATCATAATGTCGTATGATTTTATGCCAAAATCCGTGAGCTTGCCGTAAAGCGTATAAGCAGTTTTTATTCTCTCATCCGATGTTTCAGGAATGCCCTTGTCGTCTAACGCAAGAACGATTACGGCAGCGCCGTATTTTTTAATCAGCGGCATTAATTTATTTATTTTTTTTTCTTCGCCGCTTATTGAATTAACTAATGCTTTGCCGGGATACAGCATAAGAGCTTCTTCTATAGCATCGGGATTAGAAGAATCAACAACAAGAGGAGTCTGTACAACATTAGAAGCCGCCAGAATTGCTTTTTTCATAAGTTCAATTTCATCCGTTCCCGGAACCCCTACATTAATATCAAGCATAGATGCACCGTCATCGGTTTGAATTTTAGCAGTTTTTCTAATATAATTTGTTTTACCGCTTTTTAATTCTTCAATAAATTCCTTTTTCCCCGTCGGATTTATTCTCTCTCCTATCATTACTGGCGGATGATGCGCGCCGATTGAAATAAATTCAGTCCTTGAAGTTAAAAAAAGTCCTGCCTCTTTTTTTATGCCTTTTTCAGGCAGTTCGCTATTATTGATTATTTTTAATTTTTTAGACATTCCTTTAATAAATTTATCGTCGCTGCCGCAGCAGGCAGATACAATCCTCACTCCTATTAATGCAAGTTCCTCTATTAATTTAGAAAAATCATCAGGCTTGCCCGGAAATATAGTTTTTCCGTTGACTAAAGACGGTATGCCTGCATTTGGCTTGGAAATAAGAGGAATATCGGTAACAGATGCCATTTTTTTTAAAATTTCATAAATATCTTCAGGACCGACGGAACAATTTGCTCCGATAACATCAGCGCCAAGACTGTCTGCGGTAATAGCAAAAACTTCAGGAGTAGTGCCTAAAATTGTTCTATAAGTATTGTCAAATGTCATCATTGCTATTACAGGTTTATCGCTTAATTCTTTAGCCGCAATTATTGCGGCTCTGACTTCCTGAAGGTCTATCATTGTTTCAAGCTGAAATAAATCAACATCGGCATCAAGTCCTGCTTTTATCTGTTCTTTATACAATTCAACACTTTCTTTAAAAGTTAATTCTCCCACAGGGTAAATAAATTTACCGGTCGGCGACAGAGACATAGCGATAAGACAATTGCCGTTAGATGCTTTTTGTGCAGCTTTTACCGCATTATAATTAATTTCATATAATTTACTTTCAAGACCGTATTCTGCAAGTTTTATTTTATTTGCTCCAAAAGTATTGGCAACCAATATTTCGCTTCCTGCTTCGGCATAGCTTTTATGAATGGCTATAATATGATTAATCTTTTCTGAAATATTAAAACTTTCAGGCAATAAACCTTTAGGTAGGAGTCCTTGAAGCTGTAGAATCGTTCCCATAGCTCCATCCGATAAAATTAATCTTTTTTTTAATTCGTTCCTTAAATTTTTTATCATAATAATATTTTTAAACCCGTTTTATATTTTTATATTTTATGCCGTTAATTTATAATAGCTAAATAAATTTAATATAAATAATACATATAAATTATAAATGTTAAATAAAATAATAATAATTTAATTTATTGATTTATAGATTTATAGATTTATAGATAATTTTTTATATATAATTCAAATTGAATAAAATAATAAATCAGCCAAGCAATAATATAACAAAAAAATAGAATTATTTATTTTTAAATTAAAATATATTGATTAAATTTAATCAAAGAAAATCAATAACTACTTTAATATCTTCCGTTATATTTTTACCGAGATAATTGTTTCCGAACAGTTTAAATTTTTCAGGATCATCGCTAACGTAATAATTTTCAAAAGGCTTGTCTGATGTAGTGTTTAACATATTATTATCAATTAAAAAATTACTCACTTCAATAGAAACTTCTTTACCTGAATCTATAATTTCCGTATTTTTATTTATAATTTTTGAAATAATAGTTTTTAGCATAGGATAATGGGTACATCCAAGAACAATAGATGACGGATTGCTTTCAATAATAGGCTGCAAATAATATTTTATTATCTCGCGGGTAATATCCGAATCAATCCAGCCTTCTTCTACAAGCGGAACCAGCAAAGGACAAGCTTTTTCTATTATTGTAATATTAGCGCCTTTGCCATGATTATTTAGCCGGTTTATTGCGGTTGAATAAGCTTTGCTTCCTATTGTTGCCTTAGTCCCTATAACGGCGATAGTATTAACTTCCACGCCTAGATTATATTCAATGTTTTTATAATTATCAATTTTTTCAATTGATTTTATTGATTTTTTATAGGCACGACGGGCGCCAGGTTCTATAACTCCGAAAATGGGTACATTAAATTCTTTTTTTAATTCATCAAGCGCCAGACTTGATACAGTGTTGCACGCTGCAACAATAAGTTTTACATTGTGTTTTAATAAAAATTTTGTGATTTCTTTTGAATATTTTACAATTGTTTCTTTTGATTTGTTACCATAAGGAACTCTTGCCGTATCGCCAAAGTATATGAGATTTTCATATTTAAGTAATCGCCTAATTTCTTTAAATACGGTCAGACCGCCCAAACCTGAATCAAAAATACCTATAGGCTGCTGATTAATTGACATAATTATGATATATTTTAATTTTAATATTTAACGTTAATCAATATTACTGATTTACTAAATTTATTATTTTATTATTTTATTAATTTACTTTAATTCTTTCATAGAAACTATTAATGATAAGCAATACCTAATTCCTGCTTTCGCAGGAATGATGCCCGAAAGGTGAAACTATAAATCCTCTCTAAGCCATTCCAGCATACGCGAGAATCCAGAAAATAAATTTCTATGGAAGAATTAAAGATTTAAAAACAAATTTTTTTATGCTATATTATATGATATTATATTCTAAATAAAATAATCTGTTTTTTATATATAATTGTATATTTGTATATATATAAATATATTAAATTAAAAATTATATATTATCAAATAAAAAAGAAAGAAGAGGAATTAATACATATATGTCAAATTTATATGAACAATACAACCACTGTGACGATAATAAATATAAAGAAAAAAGATTCGATATTAAAACCGAAGATAGCGCAGACGTAAAAGTTTTAGAAACAATTCCTTTCGGTTATCCTTTAAGCCAAACTAAAGTTTCTATAACAACAAAAGAATTTACTTCCGTTTGTCCTTGGAGCGGACTTCCCGATACCGCAGAACTTAATATAACATATACGCCTGATAATTGTCTTGTTGAAATGAAATCCTTGAAATATTACCTGCTATCTTTCAGAAATATAGGAATCCTTCAAGAACACGCCGTAAACAGAATATTAAACGATTTAGTAAAATTATTAGAACCCAAAAATATGAAAATTGAAGCAAAATTTGAATCTAGAGGCGGACTTGATACAGTAGTGAATGTTGAATATAATGCTTGTAAATTTTGAAAAATAAATTATAAAAATAAAAAATTAATTAATTAAAATATTTATATATAAGATATATAAAATAAAAATAGAGATAAATAAAAATTAATTAAACCAAGTAATTTAAAAATATTGTATCAATTCTATCGTAATATTATCAGGGTCTTCAAGAAAGGCAAGTTTCATGCTTTTATCAAGCGAATAAAAAGGCTCCCTTGTAAATATTGCACCTTTTTCTTTCATGGTAATAAATTCTTTGTCAATATTATCGGTTATAAAAGCAAAATGGGCAAAACTGCAATTTTTGTCATTTGTAAATATAGAATTTAAATTTTCTTTTTCTTCATAAATAAGTTCCAACTCAAAATTTGAACCCTCATCTTTTAAAAAAACTAAAGTTACTTTATGAACTTCAATAAATTTTTTTTCTTTAATTTTTAGATTTAATATATTTGTATAAAAAGCTAATGACTGCTTTAAATCTTTAGTTTTTACGGCTGCATGTATTAATTTCATGATATTATTTTTTGCATTAAATTTTTTAAAATATTAGACTATAATTATTTAAAACTACATTTACTGCATTTAATAATAAATTTATTAAAAAGTTGCGATATTTTATTAAATTACAATAAATATATTAAATCAAAAAATTACGATAATTTAATAAAATAAATATATAATAATTAAATTATGAATATTTTATCATAATAATATAACTATTAAAAAAAATAATCGGTAATACTAATACAATGTCTTGAAGAATTTGTTAAATTATTTATTAT
>DAHXMB010000222.1:0-6728 GCA_027365695.1 Candidatus Acididesulfobacter sp.
ATTAAATGGTTTTATTTATTCAATATAATAAGCAATAATATTTTAAAATTAATTTTAAATCTATTAAATATATAAATATATATAAGCTCTTAAAACTGGTAATTTTATATACTTCAGTTTTAAGAGCTTTTTGTTATTTATTATTAAATATTTTTATTATTAAATATTATAATTTAATAATATGATTAAATTATATAACAATTATTAATATTACCAGATTGTCCGGTTCTATTAAATCGGGCATTGATTATATTGTATTGAAATTATACAAAAATTATTAATATTATGATTGTTATTATTAAAAAATATAAATTATTATGATTATTTATGTAAACGATAAAGAATTTAATTTTAATGAAAGTTTAACTTTATTACAGCTTATAAATACTCTTAGCCTTAACGTTAAGAGTACAGCTGCTGCTGTTAATAAAGAAATTATACCCAAGGCAAAATATTCTGAATTTATTCTAAAAGATAAAGACAGATTAGACCTTGTAACAATAGCGCCAGGCGGATAAATCTAATTCAAGTATATTATAATAAAATATAATAATATCATAATATGTTTTTTATTATATATATTTATATTTAGAATTTGAATATTATATTTTTTAAGATTATTTTTGATTTAACTATGCCGTAAGGCTATGTTGAAATTTTTTATTTTATGTGTCTAATTATGTGTCTAAGTCTATTATAATTATAATATTATACAAGGAGTATATCTATGACTACCATATCTAACAACAGTTTAACGACAAATTTTGAAGATAATTTAAAAATAGGCAAATATTCTTTTAAATCGCGGCTAATAGTCGGAACAGGCAAATATCCAGATTTTGCCACTATGCAAAAAGCGATAGAACTTTCCGGAGCTGAAATCATTACGGTTGCAATAAGGCGTATTGATTTTAATCAAAAAGAAAATATGCTTTCATTCATTGACCAGAATAAATATACTCTTTTGCCTAACACGGCAGGGTGTTTTACCGCCGAAGACGCCGTCAGCACGATAAGATTATCGCGTGAACTTGACATTTTTAAAACTGACCTCATAAAATTAGAAGTTATAGGCGACCCTAAAACCCTTTATCCTGACAATGAAGAACTTTTAAAAGCCGCAAAGATTCTTGTAAAAGAAGGATTTACCGTTATGCCTTATGTTATTGACGACCCTATAATCGCAAAAAAACTTGAGGATATAGGCTGCCCTGTAGTAATGCCTCTTGCTTCGCCTATTGGTTCGGGTTTAGGTATCAGAAATCCTTACAATTTAAAAATAATTAAAGAAACTGTGTCTATTCCCGTTATTGTTGATGCAGGGGTCGGTACCGCATCGGATGCCGCAAAAACTATGGAATTAGGAATTGACGGAATTTTAATGAATACTGCGATAGCAGGAGCAAATGACCCGCTGAATATGGCTATTGCAATGAACTATGCCGTAAAAGCAGGAAGGTTAGCTTTTTTATCAGGCAGAATCCCAATGAAACTTTATGCTTCGGCTTCTACTCAAATGGAAGGAATTGTGTTTTAACTAAATTATAAGTAATTTACCTTATAGATATACTGGCGTATGTGATAAATATAACAAAAATTTATAATTTTTTTTAATTTTGATATTTTATGGTATTTTATATCTATGATAAACTTAAATGCAAACAAAAATTCGAACTTAGACTATATCTTTAATAAAATTAGTCAATCACGGCATATTGACGGCTATGATCTTTTCTGTCTTCTTGAAGATAGCGAAAATATTAACGAAATCATCCAAACTGCAGATTACATTAATGAATCTGTCAACTCAAACAAAGTTTCCTATGTCGTAAACAGAAATATCAATTTTACAAATATCTGCTATCTGAACTGCAAATTTTGCGGATATAAAAGAACGGCTCATTCTAAAGATTCATTTACTTTAACAATTGATAATATTATTGAAAAAATAAACGAAGGTTATAAAATAGGAATAAATGAAATTTGTGTAACAGGCGGAATTAATCCTGATTTTAATCCTGATTTTTATTTTAATTTAATTAAATCCATCAGGGCTAATTTTCCTGAATTACATATCCATGCCTTTTCTCCTCAGGAAATTTTTGAACTTTCCTGCAAAACAGGCTTTTCGTATGAAAAAGTTTTTGAAATTTTAAAAGAAAACGGTCTTGATTCAATACCCGGAACGGCTGCGGAAATTTTAGCCCCTGAAACAAGAAAAGAAATATGCAAAGATAAAATACCGGCGGAAAAATGGATTAAAATAATCAAAACCGCTCATAAAATGGATATAAAATCATCTGCCACTATTTTATTCGGTCACATTGAGTCAAATGCCGACTTAGTTTATCATCTTGATTTAATAAGAAAAATACAGGATGAAACAAACAGTTTTACGGAATTTATCGCTCTGCCTTTTATCGCATTTAAAACTTCTTTAAAACATCAGGTTAAAATAGATATTAATACTAATGCCAATCGGCAAAAAATACTAAAATTTTATGCTATATTAAGATTATATCTTCACAATTTCAAAAATATTCAGACAAGCTGGCCCAAAATAGGCGTTGAACTTGCCGTTCAATCTCTTGCATGCGGGATTAACGACTTTGGCGGAACGCTAATGGAAGAAAGCATCACAAAAAGCGCAGGCGGAAACTTTGGCGAATATCTTAGCGAAAGCGATATTGTGTCGCTTATAAAATCGGCAGGAAAAATTCCCGTCAGAAGAGATACTTTATATAATTACATTTAAAAAATGAAAACAAAAAACAAAGCAAAACAAAGCAAAGCAAAGCAAGGTTCTCAATTAATTATCGCTAAACTATTTATTCCTATATCTAATATTTTATCTAAAATATCTAAAAACAGAGGCATCGGTAATTAGAATATTAAATTTTAAATTAAAATTATATGACATTAAAAAATAAAAAACTTCTTTTATGCATTACCGGTTCAATTGCTTGTTATAAATCAATTGAATTATACAGGAGTTTAAAAAAAGAAGGTGCTTTCGTTACCATTATACTAAGTTCGTCTGCTTCTAAATTTATTTCTCCGTATATATTTAAATCTTTCGGGGAAGAAGTTTATGCCGACGATGCTTTTGAAATTCCTCTTGCGCATATAGAACTTGCAAAAGCCGCAGATGCTATAATTATCGCCCCTGCCACATATAATACTATAAATAAGATAGCCTGCGGCATTGCCGATTCTTTGATAACCCTCACTGTTTCAGCTTCAGACGATAAGCCCTGTATTATAATTCCTTCTATGAACAATAAAATGTATTCAAATGAAATTTTGCAAAAAAACATAAAAAAATTGGCACAAAAAAAATATTATTTTGTAAATCCGTCTAAAGGAGAACTTGCCTGCGGCGATTTTGGGGAAGGAAAATTTCCTGAAACTAAAGATATTGTTTTTGAAATAGAAAGCGTTTTTAAAAATAAGAAATTTAAAGATAAAAAAATATTGATAACTGCCGGAGCGACGAGAGAATACATTGACCCCGTAAGATTTATATCTAACGCCTCAAGCGGAAAAATGGGAATAGCGCTTGCCAACGAAGCGGCAAAAAAGGGGGCAATAGTTACACTGATAGGGTGCAATATTGATTTATTATGTTCATATATAAACAACAATATACAATTTATAAAATCACAAAACTTCAGCGACTTAAAAGAAAGTCTTATAAATGAATTTCCTAAAAATGATATTTTAATAATGGCGGCAGCCGTTTCGGATTTTAGCATAAAAGAAAAGAATCCTTTAAAAATTAAAAAAGCGAATGCTAGTCCGGACAATGATACAAATATTCACTTAAATCTAATTCAAAATGACGATCTTCTTAAATTAATTGCAAAAGATAAAAAACAGGAACAGATAATTTTCGGATTTGCAGCAGAAACCGATAATATAATTGAAAATGCGCGAAAGAAGCTTAAAGAAAAATCTTTAGATTATATTTTTGTAAACGACGTTACAAAAAATATAATCGGCAGCAGCGAAAATGAAGGATATTTGATGAAAATAATGCCTGGAGACAAAGAAGAAAAAGATAAACAAAATATAAATTGCAGGCATAATTCTTATGATGATTATAATAATTATATATATACGGATGAAGAAATAAATAAAAGCTTAGATATAATTATAAATAGAATGAAAAATATAGGCGAAACAATTGTAAATACTCATAATAAAAATCATAACAATAATGAAGTATATAACAATCTATGGATTAAAGACAGCGATAATAATTTAGAAATAAAAAGATTTCAAAGAATGAGTAAGAATGAACTTGCCGAAGCGCTGCTAAACGAACTGTAATAATTTATTAAGTTTGATATTTCTAAATAAAAATTAACTTTTAAATTAATATGAGAATATAATATGCCGTTAATAATATCAAAACAAGATTTAGAAATTATTAAAAAACATATTGCCGAAATTTTTCCTTATGAAGCATGCGGAGCTATGCTCGGGATTATAGACGGGAATGATAAAAAAATAACTAAAGTTTTTCCAGCTAACAATAAATACAGAAAAATAGCATGGGATGCATTCGAAATTGAACCTAAAGATATGCTTGAAATAGATAAACTTTCAAGAAAAGACAATATTGAAGTATTAGGTTTTTACCATTCTCACCCAAATCATCCTGCGATTCCTTCTAATGCTGATATAAATGCTTCCTGGCCTTATTATTCATATATGATAGTTTCTGTAAAAGGCAATAATTTAGAAGATATTGCCGATATAAAAAATTATCTGATGCCTGATAAAATTAATAAGCCATTATGCGAAGAAATAATAATTGCAGAATAATCATTATTATTGTTTCATATAAGCGAACTATTCTTCAATAAGAGTATCAGGCGGTAATTATTTCATTTTTTACTTGACATTGAATTGATTAATTTAATAATATTAATGTAAATATTTTAATTTTTAACAAATTATTGAAGTATTTAAAAGAATAAGGGAAACAGGTTAAAGTCCTGTGCTGTACCCGCAGCCGTAAGAGGCGTTTAAGGACGTTCAATTTATGCCACTGGTGAGATAAAAATCAATAAGAACACCGGGAAGGCAGAATGTCTATATCCTCAAGCCGGAAGACCTGCTTTTAAATATGTTTAATCTAACAAAAACACATAAACATTTGCGGGAGGTCAAATGAGAAATTTAAAAACAAAAATCACATTCCTTTATTTATTCCTGTTTAGTTTTCTGGCCATTTCGCTGTTTATTTTATTTGCTCGCCTACATGCTAACCCTGCATTTATGAGCTTAGGATTTTTGGCTATGGTTTTAGGAGCCAAGCATGGTCTTGATGCCGATCATATTGCCGCTATTGATAATACCACAAGAAAATTTATGAATGAAGGCAAAAAACCGATTGCAATAGGCACGTTTTTTTCACTTGGACATTCTACTTCTGTTTTTTTCCTTGTCGGTATTATAGTTCTAACCGCAGGTTACCTCGATAAGTTTTTACCTGCAAGTGTTAAAAGCTTGACTAGTGTTTTAGGAACCGGGGTTTCTGCCGCTTTTCTTTATATAATAGCAATTTTAAATATAATAATATTAATTAGCATTATAAAATTAGCTAAAAATTACAGGACAAACAGGGAAATAATAGAACAAGAATTGCAAAAAAGAGGTTTCATGAATAGATATTTTTATAAAATATTTAATTTAGTGAAACACAGCTATCAGATGTATTTTGTAGGTCTTTTATTCGGCATAGGTTTTGACACCGGAACGGAAGCCGCCGTTCTGGCTATTGCAGGGGGGTTAGCTGCTTCCGGTCATCCCTTTATAGATATTATGATTTTGCCTTTATTATTTTCGGCGACAATGATGATTGTAGATTCTACAGACGGTGTACTTATGGTATTTGCTTACAGCTGGGCTTTTTTAAATCCCGTAAGAAAAATTTTTTATAATATAACTATTACTACATTATCAATTATACTGGCTTTAGGCATAGGAACATTAGAATGGATTCAGGTAATAGCTATGGAACTTGGTTTAAATAACGGAATCTTTTATACGCTGCAGACTGTTTCTTTTTATAAATTAGGCAGTATTATTGTAGGATTATTTATAGCCGTATGGATAGCGTCTATTATAATTTACAAATCTCTAAAAATTGAAGAGAAATATGATCCCCGATAATTTATAAATATTAATAATTATTTATTGTAATTAATTAATATTTACCTAATTTTATTTTATAGTTCACATCAAATACGCATTGTTTTTCTTTTCATATCCTATGACAGTATCTTTTCCGTGTCCGGGATAAACTATAATATCGTCATTTAATCTAAAAAGCTTATTTTTAATAGATTCAATTATTTTATCAAAATCACCGCCGAACAGGTCGGTTCTCCCTATAGTTTGTCTAAATAAGGTGTCTCCGCTGAAAAGAAAATTATTATTTACTAAAAACGATGTGCTTCCGGGAGAATGTCCCGGCGTAAAAATAGATTTGATATTAATATTTCCAATATTTATTTCTTCTTTTTCTTTTAGCTTTTTATCTATTGCAATATCTTCAATAAAATCAAATCCGAGATAGTCGGCCTGCTCTTTTAAATTGTCAATAATAGACTGTTCGTCTTCATTTGCGTAAAGGGGAATGCCATATTTTTTTTTAAAATAATTAACCATAGCTACATGGTCTATATGACAATGGGTATTCAATATAAATTGCAAAT
>DAHXMB010000001.1:0-10863 GCA_027365695.1 Candidatus Acididesulfobacter sp.
TAAAAGTAAATAATGTAAATTATTATAAGATAATTTTTAAAAGTCTTTTATTATTTATTATTGCAGGTTTTATGCTTTTATTTAATACAGGGCTTGCAAATGCGGATAGTTCAACTGCTAGTTCAACTGCAAATACCACAACAAATGTCAATGCAAAGAAAACCATTAAAATTGCAAAGATTACAACATCCAGCACTTATTCTCAAGCGCAGAAACAGCTTATGAAGATAAGCAAAAAATTTACTAAAAAACACATTTTTAAATCTACGCAGGATGAACATCTGGTGACTAAAAAACAGATAACTGCCGCTGCTTCAATAGGCGGAGGTATAGCTAACGCGCTTTCAGTGGCTCCAGGATTACACGTCAGCGCCGTAAGCGGAAGCGGAAGCGGGGCAATGGGTAGAGACAGCATCGTAGTCAACGGTGTAAAAGCTGCATACCCTTGGAGAGGCGGACAAGACCTTGACGACAATGCCGTCAGTTTTTTATTAGACGGTGTTCCTATGATGTATTTAGGAGCCAGTTATGACAGTCAATTTGATACTATGGAGCTGCCGTTTGCAAATTTCTTTCAGGGAATAAACGTAATAAACGGACCAGGCAATCCTAACAGCCGCTGGTTTGACAGCCTTGGAGGAACTGTTAATTTTGTGCCTGTTCAGCCGACTCCCAATATGTACGATAAAATAAATATGTCTTACGGAAGCTACGATACTTATACCTTAGATGATGAGATGTCAACAGGTCTTCATGACGGATGGGATGGGGTGTTTGCCGCAGGCTATACGCATACCGATACGTTTTTAAATACTAATTGGAATGCGCCTGATTATGCTTATGCATTTTACGGTAAAGTTATAAAATTGTTTAATCATAATTCATTCAGTTTAGGAGCGTATGCCGTTAGATATAAAGATTATGCGTTTTCAGAAGGAACACCCGTAAATCCTGTTGCTGGCGTTAATACAGTCGGCTACGGCGTTCCGAATGCTCCTTTATATAGCGAATCTACCTCGGGTTTTTACTCTCAGTTAAGCCATAATAACTGGGATAAATATGTAGAAAATCAGGTTGAACTGCTATATTCAAAACTTAATTTGCATTTAGCAAAAAACTTAAGCCTTCATAGTATGGTCTGGTACATGCATGCTGATAGAATTCACATTATGAACGACTATTACGGAGATACTCCGCAAGGTGTTGCAAGTGGATTTGGTATTGCCGAAGAATATTATAGCGTTCCAACCGATATAATGGGTGAAAAATTATCTTTTAATTACCATTTAATAGATAATAATATTAAATTAGGCGAATATTATACATGGAGTACGTTGTCGGATCTCTATGACGGGTCAGAAGCTGAAAGCGCACCGTTTGCTCCAAACAGTCACTTAGATTACGGCTCGTTTATCGCTGACCTTCGTTATTATTCAATATATCTCCAGGATGCAATTAAGCCTATTAAAAATTTAACAATAACGCCTGGCATAGATTATGTCGGATTTCAAAATGTTTATGCAAATAATGCCAGTAGTATATATTATCCAGAATATTTAAGTGGGCCTGAATATAATGATAATGCAACAAAGGTACCTAATGTATCAAAAAACTTTTATGAAATGGAGCCGTCTTTAGGCTTAAATTACAGGCTTACTAAAAATATATCATTATTCGGCAACTGGGCAATCAGTTATCAAAATCCGAATGATAGAAGTTTTCAGGGTAGCTTTAGTATAAATACTGTAGTTCCTGTAAGAGCTGAGGGGATTGAAGCAGGTGTAAGATTTTTAGTAAGAAAAAATGATTATTTGCGCAATTTTGTTCTAAATGCAAATTATTTTCAAAATATTTTTAGCAATGAAAACATATCTAATGCTGTTAGTACGGTATCTGAAGGTATAATATATTATAATGCGACAGCTGAAAATTTAGACAGGGGCGTAAATATATATGCATCGGATAACCCCTTTTATAATCTGCATTTATTTACGAATATCGCCTTTAATGATTCTCATGTAATTAGTTATGCTACCTTAGGTAAAAATTTTGTTAATACAAGTTATGATAATTACCCTGACCCTAACAGTCCTTATACAATTTTTAACGCCGGCGTATATTATAATATTCCGCAAAATAATAATATTTATACAATTAAACTATGGGATAATTACACTGGTTCGCAATATTTATGGAGTTATCAGTATGGAGCAGGAGAGCCGACATATACTTCAATGCCTGCGTTTAATTTGGTTAATGCTTCAATAGGATTAAAAACAACGGCCTTAAATAATTATATGCCGGGTTTAAAAATGACAAAAATTACTTTGTCAGTTTCTAATCTATTTAATAAGCAGTATAATTCAATGGAAACTTATAACGCAGGCGGGAGCGGCAAGAATATTTATAATTATTATGAGACGCCGTCCAGCGGTCTACTACAAGCCTGGCAGGGTGCGCCAAGAGAAATTTTCTTAAGCGCAAGCATGATGTTTTAAATAAAATATTAAGCGTTATTGTTAAAAAACTAGGATGACTATATTGACTATAGTATGATTATAAAATAAACAACTAACGTTACATAACTGTAAAAAAATTTAAGCTATAAGCCATAGATTGAAAAATTAAAACGATTTACAATCTATGGCTTATTAAGCAGATTTAGGAATAAATTATAATAGACTGCTATAATCTATTGCTTTTTTGTCAGCTTTAGGGACAAATTATTCCAAACGGTTACAATCTTTATGGTTTTTTGTCGGTGGCTTAAATTTAAAAATAATATAATAATGAGCATAGATAAAAGTAGATAACCTCTGACAATAAAACAATAGTTAACATTTACCGTAGAATTAAATATTATTTGATAATTTGGAGATTATAAATGAAAACTAATTATAAGTTTTTAATGTTTTATCTTTTTTATTTTTATATCTTAATTATCGGTATTTTATTTTGTACGATGTACGCATCAAATGCTGATGCTTATAGTTCTGTACCGGTTTCTCATTATCTTCCAAATAATTTTCTTAAGCAAATACCTGTTAAAATCACTAAACAAAATATTACAGAATATACGCATGAACTTCCTACAGGCAGATTTATCAGTCCTATCGGTAAAATTACGGCAACGCAAAATTTTCCGACCAATGTAAAAGTTTGTAAAAACTATATTATTGTTGTTAGCAATCCATCAAAAAAAATCCAAAAATTAACATTATATAACAGAAAAAATTTAAAACCTATTGCAGTTCTGGAAGCTTTTGAGGGAAGAAATAATGTTGAATATAACGGTCCTATAATAGAATTTGTACAGCCGTCTGATTTAAAAAAATATCCTGACTATGATGCATATTCTAATCAATTTGCTAGTTATTATATTTCTATACCTTATTCTAAAATTCCGACCACCGTTATAACCCACCAGAGTTTTTTTCAGGGTCTTACGGTAAGCAAAAACGGAACAATTTACGCTGCTGGCGGAGTAACAGGCAATATTTTGGCGGTTAAATACATAAAAGGCAGGCTTAAAGCTTTAAAAAGCTATCATCTTAAATGGCAGAGTTTTCCAAGGAATCAATATCCTTATCAGTATCAAGGTCACGAAAATATACACCCTTATCTTTTTTATCCCGACTATGTTACGCTGTCAAAAAATCAGAAGTCTATTTATGCAACAGGTCTGCTTTCAAATTCAATAGCTAAAATAAACTTAAAGACGGGCGTTGTAAAATATGCGAACGCTGGACCGTATCCTTTTGCGGTAAGTCTTGCGGATAACGGAAAAAGAATTATAGTAAGCGACTGGGGAGGCGATGACGTAAGGGTATTTACTTCTTCGCTTAAATATTTAGGTAAAATATCATTCGATAAAAATCCTATGCCCTCTTCAGGAATGCATCCGACTGCGATAGCCGCTGTCCCTGATACTCCTCTGTCGCTGATTACAGCATCTAACAACGACAGGGTTTTTGTAGTTAATACGGCAAGTCTTAAAATTGTAAAAATAATTCACATAAGCCCCTATAAAAATGCCCCTTACGGAAGCTATCCTGACGGTATAACCGTAAGCGGCAAATACTTTTTTGTAGCTAACGCAGGCAATAATGATGTACAGGTATTTAATTTGTCAAATTACAAACCTATAGGGTTAATTCCGACAGCCTGGTATCCTACAGCAATAACTTCAACTAATAAATCTATATTTATTACAGATGCTAAAGGCTTAGGCGCAGGACCTAATTTAGAATATCAGTGGATAGGCGCTTTTATGCATGGAGCGCTTCAAAAGGTTAAAATAAATTATTTTTTAAAAAATAAAAATTATCTTACGCATCTCAGCCTTCACAATGACAGGTTTACTCTTAAACAAAGAAACGAAAGAAAGAAGAAAGAAGCCTCTACTGTGAAATTTTTAAGAAAACATATAAAACATGTCGTATTTATTCTTCGCGAAAATAAAACATTTGACGAAGATTTTGGCGATTACGCCAGAGCTGGAAAGTGGGCAGACCCGCATCTTGATATGTATAACAAAAAAGAACTGCCTAATCTTTATAAATTAGCAAATAAATATGCGCTGTTCGTTAATTTTGACGCCGACGGAGAAGTAACGGCTCAGGGTCATGAATGGACAACAGGCGCATCTGATTCCGATTATGTTCAAAGAACGTGGCCGGAGAATTATTCGGGAAGGGGGCTTCTTTACCCGCAGAGCAGAAGTTTGTTATTACCTGCAATGCCTGATAAAAAAAAATACATTTTTAAATCCTGCTTATATCGGAAATAAGCTAATGAAAAAACTGCATGTCCATTTAAGCAACATTTGGATTTCATATCCCTACAAATTGTACCTGTTTAACGATATGCTGTCGCATCATATTACATTTAAAGATTTCGGCGAATTTGTAGCTCATACCCGTATTAACGGAATAAGCAGGAAGATGAGAGCGCATATTGTAGCCGGATACCCTGGCTGGAACAGAGATATATTAGATACGACGAGAGCTAATATTTTTATTAACTGGGCTAAAAAAAGAATAAAAGAAAATAAGTTTCCAGATTTCACTTACATCTGGCTTCCCGATGACCATACGGCTGGATTAAAGCCTGGTTATTATACCCCTCAATATTATGTTGCTAATAACGACGAGGCGACAGGTAAAGTACTATCTTTTTTATCCCATTCTAAATTATGGAAAAATACTCTTGTATTTTTAACGGAAGACGATGCCCAGTCAGGAGCCGACCATATCTCAGCGCACAGGACATTTGCGCTTATGATGGGTCCGTACGTTAAAAAAGCCTCTCTTGTAAAGCAGAGATATTCTCAGGTTTCAATAGTAAAGACGATAGAAGCTATTTTTCATCTTCCTCCTATGAGCCAGTGGGATGCCAATGCCAAAGTAATAATTAACGGATTTACAAATAAGCCGAAATATAAACCTTATAATTATGTAAATATAAGGGTTAAAAAGAGACTTAATCCGGGACTTTGTTCTGATATTCAAAAATTAAGATTAAAATTAGGAGCCCATGCGCCTAAAAAATACGTGCAGTTAAATAAAATAAATAAAAATAATGGAAAAACTATGATGCACGGCAAAGGCCGTTTTGATAATTATAATAATGCAACAATTAAAAAAATTAATTCTTCAAAAAAAGCGGCTAATATAAATTTATCACAATCAAGTTACATTCCTTCAAAAAAAAATCAATACGGGCCTACTACTCTGTTAAAAGTATCCGGATCCGAACAATTTAAACAGGAATGGATTGCGGTTAAAGGAGTTAAATCTTATAATAAAGTTCTAAAGTATATTAAAAAACTTGCAGACAGGCAAAAAGCGCCTGTTCTGCACTATTTAGATTAGTTTTAATTTAATAAATTAAAACTAATGTTAAAACTTCAAAAAGTATAAACTTCATTTATTTGCCTTATTGTATTTTTTGAGGTAAAATAAAAATAACAAGAATAATAATAAAAGATGATGTTGACATAATTCCTTACTATGCAATTTAAGAATACATCAAAAATACTGCAAAAAATATTAACTAAAAATATTAATTGTATAATATACTAATATATTGATGTTAATGTAATTAATATACCAGATTAGATTTATTTCATAAGGAAATTAATTATGCCCCGTTTATCTTTATTAGGAAAATTAGAAGAGATATCTCCTCCCGATTTGCCCAGAAAATACACTGCGATGGATTATTTTAACCTTCCAGAAGGAAGCCCTTATCAACTCATAGAAGGAGAACTTATAATGACGCCGTCGCCTTTTACGGAACATCAGGCTATTTCCAGAAATCTTGAGATGTTAATTTTTAATCATACAAAACAAAATAAATCAGGATTTGTTTATTATGCTCCTATAGATGTTTACTTAGACAATAATAATGCCTACCAGCCGGATATTATATTTATATCTAATAAAAATAAAGGCATAATTAAAAAAAGTGGCATAGACGGCGCCCCCGACCTTGTGATAGAGATACTGTCTCAATCAAATGCATACTACGACAAAAAGGTTAAAAAAGACGTATATGAAAGAAACGGAGTAATGGAATATATAACGGTAGAACCTAAGACAAAAAGTATTGATATATTTGAAAGAACCGATGAAAACCTTAAGTCAGAGGAAACCAACCGAGGTTTTAGCGAGGCGTCGTCTATTAAACTGAATGATAAAGATAATAACAGACTTTATATTAAAACATTAAACCTTTATATAGATTTAAAGGATATATTTACGGAGATTTAAGGAATAGGAGATTTAAGGAATATCGGTTGAAATTTTTTAAGCAGCAAAATGTCTTGGATATTTTCCTTGTTTTGCAAAAAAATATGTTAAAATTTAATAACATTAATTTTTATATTATTTTATATTATTATTATAAGTATATAAACCTTATCAGATAGTTGTTAAATTATTATATTATATGAATGATATAAATTTACAATTAAATCCTATTTCTTCTATTGAAGAACTAAAAGCTTTTTTAAAGGAATTTTTCAACGGCAAAGGAGTAGAAATCTTTTTATTCGGCTCGAGAGCAAAAGGAAATTTCCGTCCAACATCCGATATAGATTTAGCGTTTTTATCCGAAGATGATATTTCTTATAAGATATCTTTGCTTAAAGAAATTTTAGAAAACAGTAATTTAGTTCAAAAAGTAGATATAATAGAATTAAAAAAAGCTCCTCAATTAAAGTCTGTAGTTGACAGTGACGGTATAAGATGGATTTAAAAAAATTTAATGATTTTGTTGCATCTCTTGGGAAATTTAAAGAAGCTTATGAAAAAACTATTGCCAATGCAGGCAATAGTGAATATTTCTTTTTTAGAGACTCTTCAATACATAGGTTTGAATTTACCGTAGAGATTTTTTGGAAACTATTAAAAAATATTTTACAGGAAAATGAAGGTATTTTTTGTAATTCTCCAAAATCATGCGTTAGAGAATTTTTTGCGCTTAACTATATTAAAGAAAGCAGCGCAAAAATTTTGTTTGAGATGTTCGATGATAGAAATTTAACTTCCCATACTTATCATGAAGAAATTGCAGAAATTATTTTTTTTAAGTTTGATAATTATATAAATAATCTTGAGTATTTTTTGGATGAAATAAAAGTAAAATTTCTTAAAAATGGTATCTCAAAATAAATAAAAATGGCGTTTGATAATTTATTTTATTTTGATTTAAATGATTATTTAATGTTTTTATGTTATTAAATTTTAACATATTTTTTTGCAAATAAGGAAATTTAATTTTAAAATTTCTGTATTAATTTATGGGTGCAGTATAGTTCTCTGATTTTCACCCCCCTTCACTTTTTAATTTAATTTAATTTAACATTTAATTTACTAATAATCATAATAATGTTATAATTATAAAATAAATAATGTATATAATCGTATATAATTTTAATTAAGAAAATAATCATAGAATTATTTATTATTGCAAGATATAATATCAAATTTCAAATAACTTTATTGTAAGATATATTATCAAATAACTTTGTATAATATGATCGATAATAATGCCCGATAATAGCTACTTTAACTTTAAATATGACAGAACTCTTAAAGATATATTAAAATCAGTACCTAAAAAGTTTGTTGAGATTCTAACGGGCAAAAAGGCGATAGAATTTTTAGATACTAATTTCCCAAAGGTAGAAGAACTAAAAGCCGATCTTTTAGTTAAACTTGAAGGAGGCGATATATTTCATTTAGAGCTTCAAACGGCAAACGATTCTTTAATACCTGTAAGGATGCTTAAGTATTATACATACTTATATTCGTCTTACAATAAAGAACCGATTCAGACCGTTCTTTATATAGGTCTTAATTCTTTAAATATGCCTGATAGCATTAGAAACAAACATCTTTCTTTTGATTATGAATTAAAAGATATTAAAGATATAAACTGCATTGATTTATTAAATTCGGATGATTTAAACGACAACATACTTTCTATTCTTTGCAAAACAGACGATGCTAAAGCTTTAATATTAGAAATTACATCAAGAATATCAAAACTTAGTAAGAACGATATAGAAGATTATAAACTTAAACTTAAAAACCTATTACATCTTAGACCTGATATAATTAAAATAGTAAAAGAACTGGAGGAAAACAAAATGCCTATAACTATAAACTTAGAAGATGATCCATTTTATCTTGAAGGAAAAGCCGAAGGGGAAGCTAAAGGAAAAGCTGAAGGTATGAGTGCCGCTAAAAAAACTTATGTTATAAACTCATATAAAAACCTTAATCTTTCTCCTGAACAGATTGCTTCTATTGTTAACGATACTGTCGAAAATGTCATTGCCATATTAAAAGAAGAAGGGTTATAAATAAAAATAAGATATCCGATTTATTTATTCCATAAAATAATTATAATAAAAATGGTATCTAATTTATTTATTTTAATAAATTTAATCAACAATCATAGCGGTTTCTCTCGCAATACAGCAATAAGCTGCGTAATTTGCGCTCCTATTTTACTATTTTATTAATTTAAATATACTATAATTATATAATTAAATTAAAGTACCTTAAATCACCGTTAGAAATTTCACAATGTAATTTTAAATAGTTTTTATCGTTTTTTTATTATTTTTAGGAATTAGTTTTGGTTTTTAGCAATGCCCGGTCGTTATTTTTTATTTTTCGGCATTACCGTTATGATTTTTAATCTCAGAAAACGAAAAAATGTATAAAAGATGGTTTTTTTTCAACAGAGCTTACCCGTATTTGTATTTTGCAATCAAAAATTCCCCAATTTTGCAAAATAAATTTCCCCAATATATGTTGGGATTTTTTGATTGCAAAATACAAAAGTACTTTATTATTAAAAGAACGGTTATATTATATGGCTAATAAAACAAAGGAAATTTAATTTTAAAATTTCTGTATTAATTTATGGGTTCATTATATAAAAAAGTATAAAAAAGCTTGATATAAAAATTATTATATAATATTATGTGTATAATGAGGTGTATTTATGAGAACAAATATTGATTTAAACGATTATTTAATTAATGAGGCTATCAGACTGACAAAAATAAAAACAAAAAAAGAAATTGTAAATTTAGCGCTGGAAGAATTTGTAACTAATTGCAAGAAAAAGAATTTAACTGAAATAAAAGGTAAAATAAAATTCGCCGATAATTATGATTATAAAACATTAAGACAGGAAAAATAAATAGTGGTCCTGGTTGATACTTCCGTATTAATAAATTATTTTAAAGGTAATTTGAATGAGAAGACAAATTTATTTGAAGAAATATTGCAAAATAACTTACAGTTTGGCATTAACAACTTCATTTATCAAGAAATACTTCAAGGAGCGGCGACTGAAAAAGAATTTAATATTTTAAAAGAATATTTAAGCAGTCAATTGTTCTATGAATTAAAATTTAATAAAGAATCTTATGAAAATGCTGCAAGAATATATTTTAAAGTTAGAAAAAAAGGAATTACAATCAGGAGCACTATTGATTTGCTTATTGCACAGACAGCTATAGAAAATAATTTGTTTTTGCTGCATGATGATAAAGATTTCACAAATATTGCAAAAATTTTTCAAGAATTAAAAGAATATAAGTCAATTTCTTAAAATATAAACTAATGAATCACTTAAATCGTTTAAATTTTGGGGTCAATACAGACTCTTTTCTTGGAATGGGTTCGGGTTTTTTAACGGACAGAAATGTTGAATCGTTAACATCAAGCTTTGCCGAATATTTTGAGTTTCTAAATAATTACAACATTTTTAATATTGAAGTAAATACGGAGATTGAACAGTTATCTCCGGGCATTGTTTCAAGTGTTATTATTCCTGCCTTAAGAAGTTCAGGAATTAAAAAAGTTTCGGTTCACCTGCCATATCTACAGTTAAATTCTGCAAGCCTACTTGAAGAATATAGGCAATTTTCTTCTAAAAGCATTATCAAAGTCGTCAAAGCGTTTGACGGTTATGAAATTGACTCGTTTGTCATACATTTAACATCAGAGTTTGAAGATTCTATCATGCTTTTTCCTATACCCGAACATAATAAAAAAGCGTTAATAAATATTGCTTTAAGCCAGATAAAGAAAAGTTTGGAAGATATACTTGAGAATACCGCAATATCCCATGAAAAATTGGCGGTGGAGAATCTTGAAGTGTTTCCTTTTGATTTACTTTATAATATTATAAAAGATTACAAGATATCTATTTGTTTTGATATGGGACACTGGGGATTAAACGGATTTTCTTCCGAATAAATCCCCCAGCTTTCCAATAAACACGGCGCCGATTATGCTTCCTATAATAACCGAACCTATTACAAGCGCCGAACCT
>DAHXMB010000002.1:0-3667 GCA_027365695.1 Candidatus Acididesulfobacter sp.
GGACCTTCAACAACTTCAAATCCCATTGAAGTAAAAAATTCAACAGTTTCGTCTAAAACTGCGGTAATCGGATGTTTATGAAATTGCGTTATTTTTACGCCGGGAAGAGAAAGATCAATTTTTGAATAAGAATCATTTGAATTATTTTCAGATTTTATTTGTTCTTTTAAATTTTTATATATCTCTTCAATTTGAATTTTTGCATTATTGACGGACATACCTATAATTTTGCGGATTTCAGGCTCATAATCGGAGATACTGCGTGAAATACTATTTAGAAAACTATTTTTTCCGAGATAACTTTTATAGACTTCATCTAAATTTTTCTCGCTAATTTTTTCATTAAATTCTGCCTTAGCATTATTTAAAATAGTTTCAATTTTTTTTATTAATTCGTTGTTATCCATAATGTATTATATTATCATTTTTAAATTTTTTATCAATATTTAATTCTTCATAATTTAATCATATTTAATATTTAATATTATATTTTTATAAAAAATTCCTGCTATAAAATTTATTACATTTAATAAATTTTATAGCAGGAATGTAAATTAAATAACATTTATAATACAATTTTAAAATCAAATAATAAATAAATATAAATTGAATTTATAAATAATTTTAATTTATATTTATTACGGTTTTAAATACGCATATCCTTCGGCTTCTCTTATAATAATTTCACCTTGAGCTGAAGGAACAACTGTCACGAATGAATATATTTTTGATATAGGAATATGCTGTTCATATAAACTATTGGCACATTGGGCTAACTCTACCCCATCATTTTTTAATGTTAATAAATCTTTTTTATATCCGTTTCCTTTAAAATACAAATGCGTTCCTGCGCTGAAAGCCATCAGTTCTATTTTTATATGACCTTTTAATCTTGGGTCGTTTAAAGCATTAAGGATATTATCAATAATCTTATTCATTTTAGTTTTGCTGTTTGCGCTTATTACGTAAATTGCATGGTATGTTTTTCCCGGAACCATAGGAGCGCCCATTGTGAAAGCTGGTTTTATAGATAAATTCGGGAAATATTCTCTTACCCCGTTCTTCACGTTATGCCAGCCATACCATTTTGCAGGATGAGCAGTTGCAGCCGTTCCTCTCCAATTTTTTGCATAAGCATTTGAAGTTAATGAAAATACGGCGATAGCAAATGTCATAATTGCAATATTTAATATTAAGAAATTAAAGAAATAACTTTTCATTTACAATTCCTCCTTTTAATTTTTTTAATCTTAGTTATTTATTATCATTATTATCCGCTATATGTAAAATTTGTCGAAAATACAGCGCCGCTGATATTGAGTAATTCCAATTTATAATTACCGGGAGTTAAACTTTTTGGCATTTTAGACATAGGCATTGATATAACAGCCTTAGCGCCAAGTTCCATTATCATGCTGTATTTATTAATCGTTACTTTATTTACATATATATTATGGATATCTGATTTAGGCAAACTTGTTATTTCTTTTGTATTCCATTTATATACGGTCGCGCCGGAAGAATTTACTAACTTTGCTTTTATTATATTTGCATATGCCGCAGGGCTGCCGCCGGTTCTGTAAGCCGTAAATTGGACATTTTTATTTACAATTTTCGCATTAGATACGGAAACTACTAATGTTTTACCGAAGTTATGTAATTTTCCCCAAACGCCGCCTTGAAACATCTGATTTGTTCCCAATGTAACGACCGTTCCAAAAATTGCAAATACAGCTACCCAGGTTTTAAAACCCAAACCCGATCCCCATAGCGGACCGTTTCCAATCAAACGATATCCGAATGAATTTGCTGTTTTAGGCCATGCGTTTCTGACTAAATCATCAAATGACCACGCGCTGCCGACAAATAGAATTAAAAGTCCGACGAGCATTTCTACCGAACCTACCTGCCATTCGTCTAAACATGTTGACCCGAGCCATCCTGAACCGAATAAAATTCCAAATGATAATGCAACTGCTCCAAGAGCGCCTAATCTTGAAAATAATCCAAAAATAAGCGATAACCCTACTAACAATTCAATTACCGTAAAAATATTCAGAAACACGGCAAGAGCGACGGGATGGAGAACTAATAAATGTATTACCCCTCCAACGCCAAGAAAATAGCTTGCATGTGGTAAAAAAGTATTAAACTTGTGACCCACCCATAAAGGAGAATTAGGCGCAAGTTTTCCTGAAGCCAAAATTATTCTTCTCCATGCGGCAGAAAAAAACATCCACCCTAAAGTTATTCTTAACGGAATTGCCGCATAGCCGAGATAACGATACAATAAATTATCATCCATTTGATTCGAATTATTTTTATTTGACATTTTTTCTTAACCTCAATTTTAAATAATTTAATAACTTAACTTTAATTAGTATTATAACAATATCATTATCATTATATAATAATCTATTTTTACTGACATATCAGTCTCTTAATCAGACCTTTAATCCTTTAATTTCAACTTTATTAATTTAATTAATTCTAAACAATTAAAATAATATACACCTGATAGTAATTATATGTAAGCTAAATAAATATGCACCATACATCCATACATATATAATAAGAATTATTAATTTTATTATATAACGTTCATTATGGGGCTTTAAAACCGTATCTTTCAAATATTTTTAAACTTGTTTTTGTTTTCAAAAAATTTAACCATTCTTTTGCGGCAACAGGATTCGGAGCGCCTTTTGTCATGGCTGCACCGTAAAGAGCGGTTGTATTTTGATTAGCAGGAATTTTAACTCCCGTTATGGGATTTCCGATCATTTCCTGAAATTTTACTTCAGAAAACCAATTGACTCCTGCATCGGATTTATGCTGCATGATTCTTATCGGAGTCTGGCGATGATGGATATGGGTTAAATACACTCTTCCAGATTTAACTCCGTAGTTATAAACAGCCTGTTCTAATTTTTTACCGCCGGCTTTTATTAAGGATGCCTTAATTTGTCTTGCAATTCCTTCCCATTCGGGATTTGGCATAGACAAAGTTAATTTTGGGTTTAAGAAGCTTTTTAAACCGGTAATATGATATGGATTGCCTTTATCGGTCATAATTTCAAGGTCATTTGTAACATAAGTGACTTTTTTACCCACCGTCATTCCTATTTTATTGGTATAATTTAATTTTTTTGCTCCGGACATATAGACATCAGGAACAACGTGCATAGTTAAATTGCCTAAAGTAATAGTATCTCCGTGTTTCCACATTCTAATCAATATTCCCGGAGGAATAGTAATATAAAACACATGTTTAATATTTGGGTATTCTTTTAAAAATGCTTTAACTAATCGTGGAAGAACCATGAAAATATTTCCTCCGATATAAAGCGATAAACTGGATTTTGGGTGTAATGTGACGGCAGTGATGTTTCCGTGATAATCCGGATTATTGTCAACTGTTATTGCATTAAATACATACCCTTGATGAAGCGCAGGGTCACCTTGTTTGCACCATGGAGGAAATATCCGCCTAATCCCCATAGCAAATGAAGTCTTAGATGCCGTCATAGAAATTACAAAAATAAAAGCCACTATAATACCTAAAAGTTTAAAAAACGGTAGTGAACCTTTGTTCATAATAAATGATGGGGTAGAGTTAGCCCAATGTGCCAATAGTTTATATGAACAGCATATTCCTATATCAAAA
>DAHXMB010000009.1:0-2646 GCA_027365695.1 Candidatus Acididesulfobacter sp.
AAAGAATTTTTAGACGGATATCAAAAAGCAAAAAATGAAATATATGACGCAAATCTTATTGATGAAAAAATTGCGGAGTTAAAAAATAAACTTGAAGAAAAAAAAATTGAATATTTGAATATTGATAAAATTTTGCTCAAAAATCGTATAGAAGCTTCAAAAAAGCTTGAAAAAGAAATTATTGAAGAACTCTATTTTTTGGGTATAAAGCCTGTATTTAATATAAATATAGAACATTGCAGTTTTGATAGCGGTTATTCTGAAACAGGACTTGCCAAAACAATATTTATGTTTTCCGCTAACCCGGGAGAAGAATCTAAACCGCTGTCAATGATTGCTTCGGGAGGAGAACTTTCAAGAGTTAGTCTTTGTATGCTCAAAGCCGTGAATTCCAAAAAAAACGCAGGCTGCCTGATTTTTGATGAAATTGATTCGGGTATAGGAGGAGAAGTCGGCGATTTTATAGGAGAAGCTTTAAGAAAAATTTCTGAAAACAGTCAGGTTATATGTATTACGCATCTTGCGCAGGTAGCTTCATGCGGACAAAAACATTTGTTTGTTTATAAGACTGTCAAAGACGGCAGGACATACACGCTGCTAAAAGACCTTAATGCCAATGAAAGAATTGTTGAAATAGCAAGGATGCTTTCGGGAGATACCGAAAGCGAGGCATCTCTGACACATGCCAAAGAAATTCTAAAAAAAAGAGGATTTATCGGATAATTAAAATTAATTAAATTTATAAATAATAAAAAAGTTATATTAAAATTTATATTTTTATATTTAAAAATAATTAATCAAAAAAAGGAGATATCTTATTGTATAAATCCGGAAAGGAACGGTTTGAAAAGGCCGGCGTGGATATTTATTTTCCGTCAAAAATTGAAATAGAGGACGATACTAACAAATTTGTAATATTCAGAAAAGCTCTTATGTGCGACGTGAAAAGCCTTTATAATCTGTTTTCAGAATATTCAAAAATCGGCGAAATGCTTCCGAGATCAATGATCGATATATATGTGCATTTAAGAGATTATTATGTTGCGGAGATTGAGATTAAAACGGAAAGAGAGGATGAAAGAGAGTACGAGCTTGTCGGAGCGTGCGCATTAAGCATTGTATGGGAAAATTTGGCGGAAATAAGATCTTTAGCCGTAAAAAAACCTTACGCCAGAAAAAAAATAGGCACAGAACTTATAAGGAAATGTCTAATAGAAGCCGATTTTTTTAAAATTACAAAAATTTTTGCTTTAACTTATAAACCTCAGTTTTTTATATATAACGGTTTTAAAATTATTGAGAAATCCGAACTTCCTCATAAAATATGGAGCGATTGCATAAATTGCGTAAAATTTCCCGATTGCGACGAAACTGCGGTTATGATTCAATTGTAATCAAATATTAAATAGACATAGGTATTAATTTATAATATAATTAAAATAATGATTTTTTTGTATAAGTCTTAGGAGGTTACAATATATTATGTTTAATATTTTCGGCAGGAGTGATTCCTCAAGTGAAATTAAGCAAATCAATCCTGAAGAGGCGCTTAAAATTATTGAAAAAAATAAAGGAGTAAAAACTCTTATATTAGATGTTCGTGAGCCTCATGAATTTAAAGGCAAATTAGGGCATATTAAAAATGCGACGCTTGTTCCTTTAAAATTGCTTCCGCTTAAAGCAAAAGAACTTGAAAAGCATAAAGAAGACGATATTATTGTTGTTTGCCATAGCGGAACAAGAAGTTATTCGGCTTGCAATATTTTAAAAAGACATGGATTTAAAAATGTGCATAATTTAAAAGGCGGAATGATACTCTGGAAAAGATTAGGATTAGATTCGCATAATGATTAATTTATAAAATATAATATATAATTATTAGCATTAAAATATTAAATCTGTTTAATAAATATTATATAAATAGTTCATAAAATAAATAAAATATACGTTAAATTAGGTAATAATAATAATTTATTATAGCAATCTAACAAATAAATATTGCATTTACAATAAAAAATTATGAAGACAACTAATAATACGGAATCTGAAAATAAAGATTTTTATGTTTTTGTAGTTTCGGATTCAACAGGCGAAACTGCTGAAAAAGTTGCAAGAGCAGCCTTATCTCAGTTTGATGTAAGCAATGTGCGTCTAAAAAGATTTTTGCTTGTTGATTCTGCGCAAAAAATAAAAGAAATTATTACAGAAGCATCCGAAAAAAAAGCTATTATAATTTTTACTCTTGTAGGTGACGGACTTAGAAATACAATGTTGTTAGAATCTAACGACAGTTCCGTAGTCAGCATTGATATTATCGGACCCGTTCTGAATTCTATTTCAACTGTTCTGAATAAATCGCCTGAACGGAAACCTGGTCTTATTCACAGGGTTAACGACGAATATTTTAAAAGAGTAGATGCTCTTGAATTTGCGGTAAAACATGATGACGGTCAGAGAATAGACGAGATTGGGGATGCCGACGCTCTTGTGCTTGGAATATCAAGAACATCAAAAACTCCGCTTTGTCTGTTTTTAGCGCAAAGGGGTTTTAAGGCGGCAAATATTCCGATAATTGATCATCTGGAAATAAACGAATTGGTTTATAATATTCCTAAAGAAAAAGTATTCGGTTTAATTTCAAATCCT
>DAHXMB010000178.1:0-4567 GCA_027365695.1 Candidatus Acididesulfobacter sp.
CATGGTTCGGTTATGCGTACGATCCGGAGTTTTTAGACATAGATTTTATCAATAATCAGTTATTAAGATATATGCGCTGGAGCAGAGAAAGGCTTATTCCGTATGAATTTAAATTTTAATTTAAGTATGACTGCGGATATCGTTTATCATAGGTGAAATTGCTTGTGGAAATCTTAAAAATAGATCAGAAATTATTCGTTTCTTCATGCACTTCCTATCGCTATAGTTGCGGAAACCGAAGAAATATTGCGATTTATAGAAAATAAGGAACTTATGGGAAAAGGCATAGGATACATAGATATCCATTTGCTTGCCTCTGCGTTGCTGACAGATGCACAATTGTGGACTATAGATAAAAAATTGGATAATATTGCGAGAAAAGTTTTATTAAATTCATAATCTATGTTTCTTTGAATGCAGAGGAAAAAATGTCAGACACTTTTTTTTTCACATATGGCTGCCTATATCCTTTTTAAGCGTTCCGTAAACTAATAAATATTCTTTATCCATGTTTGCAATAATTCGGATTGTCCGATAATTGACCATAAAGTTCCTCTATCTAATTCCTTATGTTCAGGCACAACTATAGTGAGCATATAAAGTCGTCAAAATTATTACGTTTATTTTAAATTTTTGCAATCAATACTCACCCAAAGCCAACGACGCACCGATTAGTGAACGAAAACCCGCCACATAGTTGCAATTCATAAGAAATCGCCCCATATAAGATTTACTTTGAACCTCTATTATTGTTCTATTATTAGCCTTAGAACTATAAGGAATCATATGAATCATCATATTTGTTATTTGTTTTTTATGCGTATTACTATAATTATTGCATAGTTTATCTTGCTTATGAATTAAAATTAACAACTTTTTTCTTCCTCGCTTAGTGCGTATTAACTTCCAATATATTTTCTCTCTTAACTTTACCTGTCTATTTAGTTCAGTTTGAGAAGAATCAATTCTATGATTGGGTATTAAATAAAGCGGACCTAAACTTTTCTTAGGTTTTAAAGAAATTTTAGAACATCCGGAAAAAACGATTGTTAAGCCAAATAACGCCATAATTATAAATATTAATTTTTTCATATTAATTTTTATTTAATTTTAATTTATAATTTAAATAAATCTTGATATCTTTTTAATAAACCTTAAACTCTCTTGCTTAAGCAAATGCAGTCGGGATTTCAAGAATAAATAAATTTTTTTGGCAAATAAACCGTAGAAATAACTTTGCTCGTTACCCCGTTTATCTTATGAGCATTAAATCTTTTTTTAAAAGATTTTGCCTTACGTTGACTTAATAATATTCATAAAAACTTTTCAAAAATTTCTTCAGGCGTTATTGCCGATTAAAACATATTCTTATCGTGATAAATTAATATGACCTTCCATAAACTAATATAGGGGTTGAAGTATAATCATTTATCTCATAAATCTGCAAATTATTTCCGCTAAAATTTGATATAGCAAATGCTTCAAAACCTTTTCCGCAGGCTACATCCTGACTTGACGGAAATTTAGGGATTGATGTAAGTTTATGCGGGGCTTGTGTGCTTGCTTTAGGTAATGCTTTAACAAAATAATAAAAGTATAATTTTCCCATTGGGTTAAAACCCATATTTACAAAACCGCCTTTAACCGGGGTTCCTGATTTAGTTTCTAATATTCCTGTTTTATTACTGCTCAATCCCAAACATTTAAACGGAGCGGGTGCGCCATTAGGTATTTTCATTCCTGATTTATAAAAACTATGCGCTTGCGTAGTTATACCCGGTGAAATTGCCGCTGCTTTGTCTGAAAAATAACCTGCGCTTATATACTGTGCATTTGTATCGTTAAAAGCAGTTTCGTCTGTAGATATAGCGCTAAGATTAGTTTGCACTTCAGAATCCATGTTTTTATAATTAGAACATCCCGCTAAAGCTATAGACGTTATTGAAATTAACAAAAAAGCAAAAATAGTTAGTTTCTTATTTAGTTTCATTTTTTTCTCCGATTTTATTATAATTTTTGTTAAATTATTTTAAATTATAAAATACAATTTAATAACAAAGTATTGTAAAAATTTATTTCATTATTGCATATAATAGTCTGCGATAAAAACCAAGTTATTGACTTTAATATATCTATCCTTATGAACAGGATATCGCTTTGCAGTTTATCCTAAAATTAAAATAAATGATTTTAATTGTTACAAAATTTTTCCTATTCTATTATCAAACGAATGTTACAGCTTTTTAATTTATAATTTAAACAAATCCGGATACCTTTTTAATAAACTTTAGACTCTTTTACTCCAGCGAATACTGGCACTGTTTTTTCTTTTTTTATTTTAGTATTTTTTTCAAGTGCATTATCCATGCTTTAACACCGGTTTCAGTTACGGCGGTTCCTCCTTCAGCTTTATTAACCGATATAATTAGGGGCTCTTTTGACCCGCCTATAATTGCATAAATAATAGCAGGAACAGCACATAAACATAAAAGTCCGCCGCCTATAACACAATTTGGTTTTTTCTCTCTTACCAAGGTAACTCTTCCCTCATCTTTACTCTGCGGAATAAAACCGTTTATGGATAATCCGTGAATAGCCCTGTCTATCACCGTATTTGTATCCATATTTACCGTCCAAGTTTCCGTTGTTTTTTTAGTAAGGTATAAAAGAATAGTAAATTATTGCCGCGAGTATAGCTATGCCAATTAAATCTACGAATAAATGAGCAAACATAATTAATGTCTCCAATTTTAATTTAATTACTGTTACTACCTTACCCACAGTTAGAAATTTAATTACATAATTAATCAATGCGAAATAGAACCTTTATCTACGCCTTCGAATTCTAATACATATCTGCCGGAACCGCTTGCAACCCACAAATTGCCGTTTTTATCAATAGCCATGGCATCAAGATTCACATTCAGGTCGGGGTTCCATTTAGGACCGTAATTGCCGATTATTGTTCCGTTAGGACTTAATTTCGTTACGGTGTAAACGGCTCTATCTAGAACAAAAATATTGCCGTTTTTATCGATTGCAATAGGACCTGGTTGTGGAGATGCATAATTATGCGCACTTTTACCGGTGCCTATATAATAAATAGGATAGTTGCCAAGCATAGCGCCGTCTGAACTTAACTTTGTTATTCCGCCGCTACTACTATCTGTAATAAAGATATTACCGTTCTGAGCAAATGCAATAGAAGAAGGAAAATTTGCAGTTTTAGTCGGATTAATGCCGACGAGATACCTTTGAATAAAAACTCCTTTAGAAGTTAATACTGTTACAGAGTTAGCGAATCCGCCATTCGTAATCCAGACGTTGCCGTCAGGAGCGATTGCAATATGGTTTGGATTATTACCTACGGCGTAATTGCCGATTATTGTTCCGTTAGGACTTAATTTCGTTACGGTGTTATTATTATTAACAACCCAGACATTTCCATTCGAAGCAATTGTCAAAGCAGTAGGACTTACACCGGGGTTATCGATACGGTACATGCCGAGCATGGCGCCGTCCGAACTTAATTTTACTATCCTGCCGGATCTATATCCGCCGTCAGTTATCCAGACGTTGCCGTTGGGGGCGATTGCAATGGCACTAGGCAAGTTACCGCAAGCGTAATTGCCTATAATATCTCCGTTAGGACTTAATTTCGTTAAGTTTTTACTGTCTAAATTTGCAACCCAGATATTGCCGTTTTTGCCGATTGCGACAGCATCAGGTTGAACTCCGCCGCTATGATAAAAATTAATTTTAGGAGACATTTGAACAATTCCGCTTGCGCTTGAATAAGAAACATCGCTTATTATAAACATTAACGCTAAAACGGTTAAGGCAAAAAATTTGAAAAAGTTTTTGATAATTAACTTAAATTTCATAATAGCCCCTAATGTTTAATATTAATTATATAGTTGCCTATATACTTTTTAAGCGTTCCGTAAACGAATAAATATTCTTTGTCCTTGTTTGCCTTATATTTATTTTTTAATTTTCTTTTTTTGTCAATATTTTTTAAAAAATATATTTTTATAAAACTTTTGTAAATTATATCAAGTAATTATTACGGTTTTATGACGTTTATGTTAAATTTTTGAAATATTATAAAAATGAATTCCTATTTTTTTCGTCAAACTTATTGCAGATTCGTTTTTATTATTTATAATGTAAGATGTAAGATAAAAAAAGTAGGTATTGGGATGCCCGCCCTTAATTTAATATCTTTAAATAATAACAAATGAATGTTACATGATTATTTCAAGAGTATTAAATTTATGTTTAAATTAGGCTACGATTTATTACGATTTTGTAACAAAGGTATTGCAAAGAATTGTTTAAACTATGCCTTATTATTTAATTGTCGGTATTGCGTTGCCAATACAAAATTATTTGAATAAAAGCAATTATTAAAGGCAATGAAAATACGATGATTATTGCCAGGTTGAAATTTTCCGAATAACGAATATGCGGTAAAAATAAAAGCAAGATGGCGAAGATAAGGAGAGGGGTTGACCACCTTAAAAGAATAATTCCGCCGTATCGGTTTACTTTATACCAGTTTTCT
>DAHXMB010000055.1:0-27635 GCA_027365695.1 Candidatus Acididesulfobacter sp.
AAATGCCGATGACTTTAAAGCGTACCAGCATACGCAGGAATGACTTTGCGGGAATTTAACTTTTAACCCGACGGGTATCATTCCCACGAAAGCAGGAAAGTTCCGAAAGTAGAAACGCACGCCGTTTCTGTTCACGAGACTATAAGCCATATAAACGCATGCAGTTTATGGCGAAGCGGTCATCCAGTATTTATTATATGTTGAAACAATTTTAGTTGAAGTAACTTTAGGAGTAACTTCAGAAGTAACTTTAATAGTAACTTTAATAGTAACTTTAATAGTTTCTAACAGTAATTTAAGGCATTAATATAAAATTCAAAATTACCGTCTAATTATGCAATTTATATTTAATTCTATTTAATCTTCCTAACTTTTCCTTATTTTTTATGCACTACATTTGAACTCATATTTTTGTTAAATATTTTTATATATTATTTTTATTTGTAGTGTATATCAATATACACTACATTATATATTTTATAAAATAAGTAACATAATAATATCGTACAGTTATAATGTAATGTATAAAATTCATATAAAAGTTAGGAATCTTATAATTAATCATCATGATGTAAAAATTTCTCTGCCTGAACAGTATCATGCTTTTTAATATACTCCATTAACATAGCGGCATGTTCCTTTTCTTCATCCCTGTTATGCGCTAAAATTTTTTTCAATTCATCATCGCCCGTAAGTTCAAATCTTTCCTGATACCAATTAATTGCCTGAAATTCTTCAATTAAAGACTGCCTCGCCATTTCCAAATTTTTAGTCTCTTCGGTTAAATCTAAATCTTCATACCCTGCACACATGATAATTGCTCCTTTTTAAAATTTAAGTATAATATTATAATATTAAGTGATAATTTATAATCATATTTAATAAATATATATAATTGACATCAAGCGATAATTTAAATAGTTTATTAAGATAAAACTATAATATAATATAATATAATATAATATAATATAATATAATATATATATCCTTAAATCACTGTTAGAGACTATTAAAGTTGCTTCAACATATAGTAAAAATGTGGATTCCCGCTTTCGCGGGAATGACACCCGTCGGGTTAAAAATTAAATCCTCTAAAAGTCATTCCTGCGTAAGCGGCACGCTTTAAAGCCGTCGGCACTTAGACGGCTCATCCAGAAAAATAAATCCCTAACGATGATTTAAGGTATTTATTTTTTCTTAACAAATAAAATAAATAATTATCATATTCTCTTAAACCTTCTATAGAAATATGAGTTCCCGCAAGATAGCGAGTCATGAAAGTAATTATTTTCTATTACAGAATTAAGGTTAAAATAAAATATCATAATTTTAGTTTATTTATTTTATCTTATAAATAAAATACTTTCAATAAATTAAAAATTATGTTATATTTTTTAACTGGTAATCCAGAAATGCGGCAGGATAATTAAAAACCCCGCCAGGTCTGAGAGGAAGCAACGGTATTAATTTTGATTGTGCGCATTCTCCTGGATTACCTTAACAAAAATAAACTAATCCGGCTGAAAATGCTTGCTAATTACTTATTTTATTTTACTAATGTATTTTTCTTTTTTAAAAACTTTTAACGATAAAATACTTCTTACCGGCAATGAAGCTATTGCTTTTGGATCTTATGAAGGTAAGGCGGCAATTGCAGTAGGTTATCCCGGAACGCCAAGCTCCGAAATTCTTCCTTTCTTATCAAAATTTAAAGGTATATATGTAAATTGGTCTATTAACGAAAAAACTGCTCTTGAAATTGCAATAGGCGCATCAATCGGATATAAAAGAAGCCTTTTTACTACCAAGCATGTAGGTTTAAATGTAGCATCCGATCCATTTATGACTCTTGCCAATACAGGCGTCAGGGGCGGCATCTTAATATTAAGCGCCGACGATCCGAATATGCATAGCTCTCAAAACGAACAGGATAACAGGTATTATGCTAAATTTGCAAAAGTTCCTATGCTTGAACCGTCAGATAGTCAAGAATGTTATTACTTTTCAAAAATAGCTTTTGATATAAGCGAATTTTTTGATACGCCGGTTTTGGTTAGAACTACGACCAGAATATCGCACTCAAGAAGCATTCTAAATTTAAATGCCGATGATATGCATAACCCAATCGAAATTGTAAATAATAATATTGATAAACAATTAATTAATCAAAAATATACAAAAGATATAGAAAAATTTGTTATGGTACCCGTCTATGCAAGAGCAAGACACAAAATAGCCATTGACAGACTTAAAAAATTAAGAGAATTTTCAAATATATCGGGCTTGAATAAAATTGAATATAATGATTTAAAATACGGAATTATTACAAGCGGAGTTTCTTACCAATATGCTAAAGAAATTATGCCCGACGCCTCTTTTCTTAAGCTTTCATTTTCTTATCCGCTGCCTGACATTTTAATTAAAGAATTTTGTTCAAAAGTTAAAAATATCGTAGTCATTGAAGAGCTTGAACCGTTTATTGAAAATGAAATAAGCGCTTTCGGCATTATGCTTAAAGGAAAAGAATTTTTTCCTCAATTTGGTGAATTAACTCCTGACTTAGTAAAAGAAGGTCTTGTAAAAAATGGTTTTTTAACAGAACTATCAGGCAAAAAATATACATCAAATCAACAATTTAATAGTAATAGTAATAGTAATAGTAATAGTAATAGTAATAGTAATAACCGGAAAAATAATCACAGCAACAATCAAAATCACGACAAAAATGAAAATTTAAACATAACCGCCAAAACAGAAGATTTCAATAATTTCAATAGACAAGATGAAATTGTAAGTATTCCCCGCAGGCTTCCGGCATTATGCAGCGGGTGTCCTCATACATCTGTTTTTTATGCTTTAAAAAAATTAAGAGTGCCTGTTATGGGGGATATAGGATGCTATACGCTGGGAGCATTACCGCCGCTCAGTTCTATGGACAGCTGTATTTCTATGGGATTGGCATTTGGTGCTGCTCAAGGGCTGTATTTATCAAAATCTTCCAAAAAAAAAGTTGCCGCCGTTATGGGCGATTCAACTTTTTTCCATTCAGGCATTACATCCTTAATTGATGCCAAATATACCAATGCAGTATTTACGGCAATTATTTTAGATAATTCTACGACCGCAATGACGGGAGGACAGGATCATCCTGGAACAGGAAAAAATCTTGCCGATTCTGCAATAGCCAATAAAATAGATATAAAAAAAATAATAGAAGGCATGGGTATTACCGAAATTTATGATATTGATGCTTACGATTACAATTCTACATTTAATACTCTTAAGTACGCATTGAATACTAATACTCTTAATGTAATAATAACAAACAAGCCTTGTGTTTTGTATCCAAAAAAATTAGATTTTAGTAATAAATTTAAAATAAATTCGGACAGGTGCATCGGTTGTGATTTGTGCATTACGATAGGGTGCCCTTCTATTATAATATCCAACAAATTAACAGATAAAAACAAACCCATACCGATGATTGATTTCTCTTGCATAGGATGTTCTATCTGCAAAGATATCTGCGTCTTTGGATTTATTGAACAAATTGCCGAATAAACTATATAGCGGATAATATGTAATAGATAACAAATTATTATAAATTTTAATAAAATTACATATACAAAAATTATCAATTGAAATAAAACTTAACTATAGTATATTATTTTAAAATACATTGAAAATAAAATATATAATATGAAAACTAACCAAAGCATTCTGATTTGCGGAATAGGGGGGCAGGGAGTCGTTCTCTCCGGAAAGATAATAAGTCTAAGTGCTTTTTATGAAAATTACGATGTTAAAACATCCGAAGTGCATGGTATGTCCCAAAGAGGAGGCTCAGTTTCAACACATTTAAGATATGGAGAAAAAATTTTCACCCCCTTAATATCAATGCACAGCGCCGATATAATATTATCTTTTGATTTATATGAAACAATGAGATATATCGGTTATGCAAATAAAGAAACAAAAATAATAACGGCGTCGGAAGGAAAATACATCAGGAGATCGTCTTCAAATCAGATTAGTCTGCCTACGTCTAAATCAATTATAGACAAAATTAAAATTGATTTTAATTTTAAAAATTTATTCGCAATAGATATTGAAAAAATTGCGAGGGAGTTAGGAAATGTAAAGGTTGCCAACACTATCCTTATCGGGACATCTTCACAATTTACTTATCTAAAAGAACAAACATGGCTTAATATTCTTAAAGAAAATGTGCCTGCTAAAACAATAGATATTAATGAAAAAGCTTTTTTGCTTGGACGTAAAATTTTAAATTAAAAAAATTATATACATTTTTCTTTAATTCTTCTATAGAAACTATCAACGATATTTCAATGATAAGCAATACGGGATGAGCCGTCTAAATGCCGACGGCTATAAAACACTGCGTGCTTTCCTTCGGAATGACCGCATATAGCGGGTGAAACTATAAATCCTCTCTAACCCAACTTCACCACTATTAACGGCAAACACCTGATATTACAGTGTTTATTGGGTCACACAAACTTTTATGGGGATTACAAAATAGAAAATAAAATATAGTAATATCAATAAGTTATAATTTTAAATAATAAAATTGGTGAAGTTAGGCTAAGTCAATCCTGCGTATGCAGGTACGCTTTAAAGCCGTCGGCATTTAGACGGCTCATCCATCTAGAAACTAAAAAATAATTTTCTATCGGCAATTTTGGGGTTTTTATTTTATATATTATTTTAATTATTTTATAATATCTTGTATTATAATATTTTATTATTTTTATTTATATAATTTATATATTTTCTTATTTTTTAATTTAATTAATTTGTTTAATTTTTATATTTATTTTTAACTTTAAACTATTTTGATTTATGTTTTGATTACAATAATTTATTTAAAAGGACCGTATATTTATGAATAAAAAAAATATCCCTATATACTATTTTGAAGAAAAAATTGAAACAATGCCTCAGAAAGATTTAAATGTATTGATGCTTGAAAGATTAAAAAAGACATTAAAGTATGTTTATCAAAATGTACCTTTTTATAAAGAAAAATTTGACAATGCAGGAATAAATATAGATTTAATTAAAAATATGAAAGATTTACAAAATTTTCCTTTTACTTTCAAAAGCGATTTAGTAAGTAATTATCCGTTCGGATTATTTTCATCTCCATTAAATAGTATTGTTAGAATCCATGCCTCTTCAGGGACAACAGCTAAACCTATTATCGCATCATATACGAAAAAAGACTTAAAAGTATGGGCTGATTTAATGTCGAGAGTCTTTTACGCTTGCGGATTAAATAAAAACGATATTGCGCAAAATGCTTACGGATACGGTTTATTTACGGGAGGTCTCGGTTTTCATTACGGAGCCGAAAATATCGGAATGACTGTAGTGCCGATGTCAAGCGGATTTACCGAAAGACAATTTGCTATGATGAAAGATATTGGCGTTACGGCTTTATTTTGTACTCCTTCGTATGCTCTTTTTTTATCAGAAGAACTTCCAAAATATATAGAAGATGCCTCAAAACTTAAACTAAAAAAAGGAATATTCGGAGCAGAACCATGGTCTAACGAATTAAGAATAAAAATTGAAAATCTTCTCAATATTGATGCATATGATATTTACGGCTTAAGCGAACTTATAGGTCCTGGAGTTGCTTTTGAGTGCGAATATAAAAACGGATTACATATTAATGAAGATAATTTCTTTCCTGAAATAATAGACCCTAAAACAGGAGCTCTTCTTCCCGAAGGAGAACTCGGAGAATTAGTTCTAACAAACTTAAATCAGGAAGCTATGCCTTTAATCAGATACAGAACGCACGATATTACAAGTTTAAATAGAGAGAAATGCAAATGCGGAAGGACTTTTGCAAAAATGAAAAAAATTAAGGGCAGAACCGACGATATGATTATAATTAAAGGCGTAAACGTATTTCCGTCGCAAATTGAATCTGTTATATTTGATTTTGACTTTTTAGAACCTGTTTATATGATTGAATTATATACCGATAATCTTTTAGACAGAATCAATATTCTTATTGAAACTAAAACCGAAATATACAATATGGGCGATAAAAAATTGGACGAAATAGCATCTACGCTTCAGTATAAAATACATGAACTTATAGGAATAAAATCAAAAGTTACAATTGTTCCGCCGAAAACATTAGAAAGAAGTCAGGGTAAATCCAAAAGAATTAAAGATTTAAGAAAAAAATTATAAAAACTTCTACGACTGACTATTTAACTCAACTTCACCGTTTTTATTATTTTTTATTATTCTAAAATTATAATCCGTTGATATTAATATTTTTTATTTTATAGTCCTCATAGATATTTTTAATGCTCCAATAAATACAGCAATATCAACGGATTACCAGTAATTATGGTGAAGTTGGATTAAAGGAAAAAATCAATTGTATAATAAAAAATTTAATTATTTAATAATTTAATAATTATTGAATCTTAAACAATTAAAAAAGTTTAATAAAAAAAAATGTTATACTAATTATGTAATTATGATATTTTCTTAGTAAATAATTTAATAAAACCAGCAGATGTTTTTATAGCTTGAGGCAAGATTATACTTAAAGACTTAAAATAATCCGAAGATTTTGAGGCATATAAAAGCTCAGGAAGATATTTAGACGAGTTATGTGCATTATAGTCAACCCATCCAAAAGCAGACTGGTCATTGTAATGACCTTTTAAAGATTTAAATTTATAAATGCCGTTTTCGAGTCCTATCGGCAAATCGGGATAATTCGCAGACATCCATCTTTCAAAATACACATGTTTTTTTAACGCAAGATGGGTAGTATGAAACGGAATGCATAAATCTTGCACAAGATGCGTGGCGCCGCCTAATGCAATGAATGAACTTTTAAAATTGCCTTTTTTCCATGAAGAAACAGCAATATTAAAGAGCTGCGCACATTTTGTTCCTGCATTAGAAAATCCTCTAATATAGCCGGCATGAGAATGAGGATATAAGTAATGTCCCCCAAACCAGTGAACCCTAAATTTTTTAATTGCAAGCCTGTCAATTATATAAGAACCCCTCTGCATTAATAAGATTTTTTCATCAAAACCTAACGGAGAGATTTTGCAATCAAATAATTTATTAATTACTTCTAATTTTGAATCATTATACAAAACGCCTATGGTTTTATCAATACAGTAACTATGTAATTTTGGCTGCATAATAATAAATTATATTTCTTTAAATTAACATTATATATACATTTAATATATTAACTTTAATCCTTCTTTCTATAGAAACTGCCAATAATATTTCAATAATAAGGTAATACCCGATGACCGCTTTGCTATCGGCTTATGGCGTTCGTGAACAGAAACAGCGTGCGTTTTTATCTTCATAACTTTCCTGCCTTCGCAAGAATGATGTCTAACAGATTAAACTATAAATCCTCTCTAAGTTATTCCCGCATACGCGGGAAAGCTCCGAAGGAAACTTTACGAGACTATAAGCCAAAAGCGATGCGGTCATCCAGAAAATAAATTTCTATGGAAGAATTATGGTTTTATTATTTATTTTATGAATTATATGATTCCATAGCTTTATTTAAGAATATGCTTTCCGGAACAGCGCCTACAACTTCTCCGTTATCGTTCATAATAGTTTTAGGTACGCTATAAATTTTATATTTCTCTGATAAATTAATAAACTCTTGCGTTTCTATTACTTCGGCAGTAATATTATCATTTACAATTGCAAAACTATATGCCATGACCGCCGCCGGCGGACAATGAGGTCATGTAGGAGTAACAAAAACCTGTATATTAAACGGCTTAGTTATTTCTTTAAGTTTTGATAGAGTATTTTCCGTTAAATTACCTGTTTTGTTAGATACGTTTTTAATAGCGGTAATTATCGAAGTAAACTCATGTCCTGCCGGAATCCCATAAAATCTTATTCCGTAATCTTTATCTTCACCTGCAATAATGATAGCAGGAGTTCTTTTAACGGCATATTTTTTAACTGCTTCTTTATCTTCATCAAAATCGTATTCTATAAAAGAAATCTTATCGCTAAGCGATGCCACTTCAGTAATTATATCTTTAGTTTCCTTGCAATACATACAAGCATCTTCCGACTTGAAAAAAATTATTTTAACATTTTCTTTTAATTTTTCAGAAAATTCTTTTTTAAGATATGCACTATCTTCTTCTGATAAAAGAGCCATTTTTGCCTCGCATTATTTTATTATTTGACTATAATTATTATTATACACTATACCATAATAAATAAAAATAAAAAATAAAAAATTATAAAGTTCCGAAATAAACGTATGGCGTTTCTATTCACGAGGTTATAAGCCGAGAGCAAAGCGGTCATCAGCTACTGCTTATTATTGAAATATCATTGACAATTTTTATAATACAAAAGAATTAGGAAAATATGATGATACGATGTTGATTTTTAATAATTTTAACATTATACTAAACATATATAATATAAATACACAAAATTTTCGATAAAGATTTTTAAATATATCGTAATGCCTTAGAATACCGGATTTCTGCAGAAGCAGGAATGACACATCAGCTGTCAAAACGATAAATCTTCTCAAAATCGTTTTGCGTAAACGGGAATCCATAATAATTTTTTCTATCGGCAGTTTAGGATATATCAATATAATCATATAATAATATAACATAATTAAGAAACTGACTAAAAACTCAAAAAGGTGCATAATGCTAAAAAACAAAATTTTTTCAATTTTTATATTTTTGACTACAATAACATTTATATTTATATCAGTTTTTCCCTTTATTGTATCTAATTCGGTATATGCGGCATCTAATATTTCAAATCAATACAATAATGGCGATAAAAACACTAACACTAAGTTAAATAAAAAATATATTATAGAAAATAAAAAATACATCGTCTTAAATCTTTCTCCGCATCTTAAGGGTTATATAAATAAAAAAAATCAAAAAGTATATTATTATTATACTAAAACAAATCGATATTATTACTGGAATGAGGGGATATGGTTTAATTCCAAGCATTTAAACAGTATGTTTAAAATTGTAAATCAGAATAAAATACCTGTTCCGTTAAAACACGGTCCTTTGCTTAGAGTGAAAAGAAAAAAAACTCCTGCCGGATTTGCTGCTTTAAAAGTTCCGCCTAAACCTGTAAAAAAAGGAATACCTAATGCAGCGACTAAACACTTATACAATTTTCCCTTAGCAATGCACGGATTAGTTATTTATCAAAAAAAATTCAATTAACAGTTTGCAAGGAAATCAACGATGATGAAATTTTTAAATATTCTAAAATATCCTGACCCTGCGCTTAGAATAAAAGCTAAAAACGTCGGTAAAGATGAACTGAAGAATATATCAAAACTTGCGAAAGATATTGCCTATACTATGTATAAGGCTGAAGGAGTCGGTCTTGCGTCAACTCAAGTAGGGATAAACAAAAGAATAATTATTATAGACGTTAGCAAAAAATTTGATGAAAATTACGAAAGCTTTTTGAACAATCAAGATATTCTCTTTTTGAATAAAAATCTTATAATTGCAATTAATCCTGAAATAATATATAGGGAAGGTAAAATTATCCACGAAGAAGGATGTCTGTCTGTACCCGGATTTAACGCGGATATTGAAAGATCTAATATTATTAAAGTAAAAGCTTTAGGATTAGACGGAAAAGAATTTACTACCGAAGCAGACGGCATACTATCTATTGCTTTTCAGCACGAAATTGACCATCTTGACGGTGTTCTTTTTATTGATAAAGTCTCTCCGCTTAAAAGAACATTGTATAACGCTAAACTTAAAAAATTAAAAATTGAAGAAAAAGTATACTAGTATGGATTATAATAATATTAATATATTAAACTTACGAAAGACTTAGCCCAACTTCACCATAATACCAGCAACATATTGATATTACTATATTTATGGGGGCAATAAAAATGTCTATGGGGACTACAAAATAAAAAATAAAATGTAATAATATCAGCGGGTTATAATTTTAGAATAATAAAAGTGGTGAAGTTGGGTTAAGCAAAAAATTAAATATTAAATAAAGATAAGTATGGATTATAATATTAATAATATTAAACCCATGAAAATTATTTTTATGGGAACTCCTGAAATTGCCTCAGACTCTTTAATATCTATAGTTGAATTAACAAAAAATAATATAGCCGATTTAAAATGCATATATACTAAACCTGAAGCATGGAACAACAAAAAATCTCAATATATAAAATCTCCCGCTAATATTATCGGCGATAAATACAATATACCCGTAAGAACTCCTAAAACCATTAAAAATAACCAAGAAGAAATAGACTTTCTTGTAAATATTAAACCTGATTTAATTATAGTCGTGGCTTACGGTCTTATTTTGCCTAAAAATATTTTAGATATACCTTTATACGGCACTATAAATCTTCATCCGTCTATTTTGCCGGATTTAAGAGGACCGAGTCCTATTCATTATGCTTTATTGGAAAACCTTAAATATACCGGAATTTCTATAATGGCTTTAGATGAAGGAATGGATACCGGTCCGTTGATAGCGCAAATGGAGACTCCTGTAAGTAAAGATGAATATTTTGAAGAATTATACGGCAGACTTTCAAAAATTGGCGCGTATGTTTTATCGGATGTAATAAAAACACTTGCTTTAATTCATTCTATAGAAAATATTTATTTAGATGAAGAAAATAAAAAAATATATACTTACGCAACTCATCAATCCGCTTCAATGTTATATCAAAAAGATTATAAACAAAATTTAACTATAACAGATAAAATAGACAACGGGATTAAAAAAATTAATTTTTCTAAAGATAAACCTGATTTAATTTATTCTAAAATTAGAACGTTTTCAGGATCAGACCCTGCTTATTTTATTTTTGAAAAAAAGATGATAAAAGTCATAAGAGCAAATCTAATTGTAATAAAGGGGCAGTTTGAAAATTGCAATGAAAATTTAAGTAAAAATAACTCAAAAGCAATCCTGTTTAAATCAAAGCATAATTATTGCGAGTTTTTAGATGAAGATTTAAATAACGATAATATAATATACAAAAAATTATCGCCTGAATTATCATCTGATAACATAAGCATACAACTTGCTGAAAAAATAGAATCTAATAACAATAACAATAATAATAATAACAACACGTTAAATACAGAGAATAAATATAACCATGAATTAATTTATAAACCGGGCACGGTTGTTATAGCCGATAAGTCAGGTTTAGTTATAAGCACTTTAGAAAAAGGAGTTTATTTAAAATTATTAGAATTAAAGCCTGAAAGCAAAAAAGCAATGAATTATATTGATTTTATAAATGGATTAAGAATTAAATCCGGCATTATGCTACAATAGATTAAATAATATATCAAATGCTTAACGATACGAAATACTACAATAAAAACTTAATCCTGCAATAGAATTTTATATACTGGATTCCTGTTTTCCCAGTAATGACTTTGCAGGGTTTTATTATTTCACCTTTTGGATGTCATTCCTGCGAAAACAGGAATCCTAGGGTTATTTAGCATTAGAACTTATAAATAGCATCTCTTGCAGGATTAAGGTAAAATATTAAAATAGATTAAGATATCGCACTACACTATAAAAATAAAACTTGCATAAAATAATATAAAAATTTTAAAATGTCTATAAAAAAAGAACATCTGTATTTTTTAAAAACTATAATAATAGCATCTATCGTGCTGCTTATTTTATCTTCGATTATTTTCTGGATAATTTCAGGCGGTCTTGAAAAATTAAATCCGAATTTGCCGTTCTTTATTTTTATATTAATAATTTCAATATTTTTCTTATTTATCGCAATATTTATAATTAGCTTAATATACAATGATAATAAAAATAAATTATTTTTTGCTAATTTTACCCGTTATGTATTAATAAGAGTATTATATCCCGCTGCTGTTTTAATAGCATCAATTTTCCGCATAGATAGAAATAAAATGCAGCAATCATTTATAGCAATAAATAACTCGCTGCTTTTCTCTATCAGAAAAAAAGTTCAGCATGACAGAATGTTGATTCTTTTGCCCCATTGTCTTCAACTGCACAACTGCAAGGCAAAAATTACAGACGACATTCATCATTGTCTTGATTGCGGAAAATGCAATATTAAAGAACTTAATGTTTTAGGCGATAAAAAAGGAATTTATATAGCTGTAGCAACAGGAGGAACATTAGCAAGAAGAGTGCTTGAAGAAAAAAGACCTAAAATTGTTATTGCAGTTGCTTGCGAAAGAGACCTGTCCTCAGGAATATTAGACGCTTTTCCTTTGCCTGTTTACGGATTAATAAATATAAGACCAAACGGACCATGCAGAGATACCCAAGTTGACGTAAGCGCCCTTAACAGTTTAATAGAAAAAATAACGATTTAGTTTATTTAATAATTCAGCTTAATAGTTAATTAATTATAATTTAAAATTATATAAATAATTTAAAATTTAAATTAATAAGATTAAAAATTAAAAGTCAATAATTAAAATTAAAAAATAAATAAAAATAATTTCAGCCGATTTAAATAAATATTAAATAAATAGATTGAATTATTAAATATATTAATTAAATATGAAATTTGAAAATAATTATGATAATTCAATAAATAATACACAAAATGAACATGGAGGAAATTTATTTAAAGAATTCAACAAAAATGATTACGATATTTTTAATTTTTTTAATGAGGCTAAAAAAAAAATTGATTTTTCGGCAAACATAAACCCTTTAGGGCTAAGTAAAAATGCTTTATGTATTTTAAAAAATACAAAATTACTAAAATTTTTAATTGAAAATTATCCTGAAATTTATCCTGAAAGATTAACAAATAAACTTTGCGATCATCATTGTGTTCATAAAGCTAATATTACTATAAGCGCCGGGGCAACAAACTTAATTTATAAAATATTGTCTGCATTTAAACCTGAAAATGTACTGATAGCAGAACCTTCATTTGCCGAGTACAAACGGGCATGCAGTGTTTTGAAAATAAACACGGTACATCAATGTACATGTTTTGAAGAAGAATTTAAATTAATAAATAATAATTTAACAGAGTTTATTGATAAAATAAAAAATTTACGGAAAAACGATTTTATATTTATTGCAAGTCCTTCTAACCCTGCAGGAGTAATTACACCAGCCGGCACTATTAAAGAAATTCTAAAACTATGCCGGAATAAAAACGTATATTTAATTTTAGATGAATCTTTTATGGATTTTAAAGAAGAATATTCATCAAAACACTTAATAGAAGAATTTGACAATTTAATTGTTTTAAGGTCTATGACAAAATTTTTTGCAATACCCGGAGAAAGATTAGGCTATATATTAAGCTGTAAAAAAAATATTTTAAAAATAATAAATACGGCTGTTCCATGGGGAATAAGCGGGTTAGCTTCAGCTCTGGCTATTTCTTCTTTATCAGACAAAAAATATATTAAAGATACCATTCAATATGTTAATAAATTAAAAGAAGAAATGTACAACGATCTTTTGAAATTTAAAGTTTTTAAAATAATATACGGAGAAGCAAATTTTTGCTGATAAAGATAAAAACAGAAAATAATTCAAATAATTATCAAAGTTGTAATTATAATTATTATAATCAAAATAGTTATAACACTAATATCAATTATTATAATAATATTGACAATAAAATAAATTCCGAAACTTATCAAAATATTTCGGGCAGCGCATTAAATCTTAAAAATTATTTATTAAATTCAGATATTTTAATAAGATATGCCGGCGATTACAATTGTTTAGACGATAGTTTTTTTAGAATAGCAATTAAGAAAAGGGAAGAAAATAAAATTTTAATTGATAAATTAAAAAAATATGTTTATTAAGTGAGGTCAGCTAATTATTAAAATGTTCGTAAATTATTTTAGCAACTCTTGAATTAACGCATTTTGACAATTCTTCTATTGATAATTGTTTAATTTTATTTACATCTCCAAATGAGTATATAAGTTTTTTATATGATTCTAAACCTACTCCTTTAATATTTATAAGCTCGGATGTTACAACAGATTTCCTTTTTAAAGAACTATGAAATGTTATAGCAAATCTATGTGCTTCATCGCGTATCGACATTAAAAATAAAATTAAATTTGAAGGAAGATTGACTTCATTTTTCCTATTAGGCAGATATATTTTATCTATAAAGTTTTTTTTATAAATAATATCCTCCTCGTAATTATTTTTCATGATATTTACATCTTCGCCGTTTTTTTCTTTTTCTTTTTCATTATTTTTATTACTTATGTTATATTTACTATATTCGTTATATTTGATATTTTTGTCATATTCATTGTATCCGGAATATTTATTATATTTGTTATTTTCTTTTACTTTAGCAATAGAAATTATATCGGGCATATCATCTTCGCTAATATAATCTTTAAATTCTTTTTTTACTTCCATAAATACATTCAGCTGTCCTTTCCCCCCGTCTGCCATTATCAAATCGGGCAACGGATCTTTGCCGCCGACGGCATTTTTAAACCTTCGAGTTATTACTTCATACATCATTGCATAATCGTCCGGGGTATTTTTTGACCTTATTTTATATTTTCTATATAAAGAAGTTTCTTTTAATCCGTCTTTAAAAACAGCTTTGGAAGCTACAGGATAAGTTCCCGAAATATTAGATATATCAAAGCATTCAATAATTTGAGGTATTTTTTTAAGATTTAAATATTGCTTTAAAGATTCAAGCAATTTTTCTCTGCCGTAATTATAGTCAAAATTTGTTTCTTTATTTTTATCATTATTTTCCTCTATATTATTATTGTCAAAATTTTGCGAACTTAAACTTCCTTTTATGCCGCTATTTAATTGTTTATTTGTATTTATACTTTTTATAGTGCCGTCAATATTTATTTTATTTTCAATATTATTTTCGGGATATATTTTATTGTATATATTATTACTGACGTTATTATTGTTATTATTATTATTGTTGTTGTTATCTATAGAATATAAACATATATTTGCTTTAATTATATTTTTTTCGTAAAAATTATTTTTTGCATTATTGACTGCTATATTAACAAGATTTTTATTCTTCTCATTTTTAGGAATAGTTAATTTAATAATTTTTTTTAATGTCTTTTTAAAAAATTCTATTAAGATATTTCTATTTTCAATATTTATTTCAAAAGGAAGCAAAATTTCATCCGGAATTAAATTCATATTTTCGCCGTTGCTTTTTGAAACATAATACTGATCTAAAAATGACGATATCATTTCTTTGTCGGTCAAATAAACATTTTTAAAATAATAATTTTTTGAATCTATCATCTTTCCGTTTCTTATCATTATCAAATCAATTACAGATGCATTATTTTCGGAATAACAGCCTACGGCATCAATATTTTTTCCGTCTGCTATAACTGTTGACTGGGTTGCCGAAATAACGGACAGACTGTTAATTTTATCTCTTATTTTCATAGCCGCTTCAAAATTTTGTTCTTTTACGTATTTATCCATTATCTTTTTCAAATCTTTAATTATCTGATTGTTTTTGCCCTGCAAAACCATTCTTGCTTCTTTTATTAAATTATTATAATCCTCAGGAGTAATATGACCGCAGCATGGAGCAAAACATCTGTTTATTTGATAATATACGCACGGTTTGCCTTTTGAAGCAAATAATTTAAATTTAGTATCATTGCATGTTCTGATTTTAAATATTTTATTTATCATTTTAATAAAATCGGCTACGGCTTTAACATTTGAATAAGGGCCGAAATATTCTCCGGAATTTTTATCATAGGAACGGGTTTTTATTATATAAGGAAAATCAGCAGGGTTAATCTTACAGCGTGTGTTTTTTACGGCATTGGTTTTATTATTTTTATAATTATTTGTAATTTTTAAATACGGATATGTTTTATCGTCTTTTAAACTTATATTATATTTAGGTTTATAATTTTTTATCAAATTGTTTTCAAGCAAAAACGCTTCAACTTCGTTATTAACTACGATAGTTTCAAAGTCTTTGATTTTAGATACAAGGTGTTCTGTTTTAATATCGGTTTTCTTATTTGAAAAGTACTGGGAGACTCTTTTTTTAAGATTTTTCGCTTTGCCGACATAAATAATATTCCCTTCTATGTTTTTCATAAGATAAACACCGGGAGAATTAGATATGGACTTAAGTCTGTTAATTAAATCATCGCTCATATTTATATATATTTATATAAAATTTTATACTGCATCAAGCAAAAGCATCTGTTTTTTAATTAAGTTTATTTCATCTCTTATGCGGGCAGCTTCTTCGAAATTGAATTCTTTAGAATACTTTTTCATTAATTTAGATAAATTCTTTATCTTTTTTTCAGCTGTTGCAGAATCTAATATAACAATATTTTCTCCATTAATGCCGCCTGATGAATCTACATAATCCTGTTCAAAAATCGTAGTCAGAAGTTCCGCAATATTTTTCTTTATAGATTGAGGAGTAATATTATTTTTTATATTATATGCTTCCTGTATTTTTCTTCTGCGTTCCGTCTCGGAAATTGCAAAAGCCATAGAGTCGGTAATTTTATCTCCGTATAAAATAACATGACCTTTAATATTTCTTGCAGCGCGGCCTATTGTTTGAATAAGGGATGTTTTAGAGCGTAAAAATCCTTCTTTATCGGCATCAAGTATGCCGATAAGCTCCACCTCAGGAATATCAAGCCCCTCTCTTAAAAGATTTATGCCGACAAGCACGTCAAATTCTCCAAGCCTTAGCTCTCTAATTATTTTAAATCTTTCTAAAGAAGCTATGTCTGAATGTAAATATTTAGCTTTTACTCCGCTGTCAAGCAAAAATTCTGATAAATCTTCGGATATTTTTTTTGTTAAAGTAGTAACAAGAACTCTTCCTCCTCCTTTAACCGTTTTTTTAATTTCGCTTATTATATCGTCAACCTGATTAGCAACAGGTCTAACCTCAACCGCAGGGTCAATAAGACCCGTGGGACGAATTATTTGTTCTATAACCTGCGAACTGGCGCTAATTTCATAATCGGCAGGCGTAGCCGAAACAAACAGCATATTTTTTATATGAGAACTAAATTCGTCAAAATTTAACGGTCTGTTGTCAAGAGCGCATGGAAGCCTGAAGCCGTATTCAACTAATGTAGATTTTCTGGATATATCTCCGTTATACATTCCTCTGATTTGAGGTATGCTTACATGAGATTCATCAACAAAAATAGTAAAATCTTCAGGAAAATAATCTAAAAGCGTAGGCGGCGCTTCGCCTTTTTTTCTGCCGGTTAAATGCCTTGAATAATTTTCGATACCGGAACAATAACCCATTTCTTCTATCATTTCAATATCATAAAGCGTTCTTTGTTCTAATCTTTGGGCTTCAACAAGTTTCCCCATAGATTTTAATTCTAAAAGCCTGTCGGCAAGTTCTTTTTTAATTGATTTAACAGCATATTTTAATGTAGATTCATCGGCAACATAATGCGACGCAGGGTAAATAGCCGTTTTATTTAATTTTCTTATTATTTTTCCTCTTAGCGGGTCAATTTCGGCAATCATTGAAATTTCGCTTCCAAAAAATTCAATTCTTATAGCAATTTCTTCTTCGTAAGCAGGAAAAACATCTATAACATCGCCTCTGACTCTAAATACGCCTCTGTGAAAATCTATATCGTTTCTGTCATATCTTATTTCCGTTAATTTACTTAAAACTTCTTTCATTTCAATTTCCTGCCCTTTCTTAACTTCTAAAAGCATACTGCCGTACGTTTCAGGAGAACCGAGACCGTAAATACACGATACGCTTGCTATAACAATAACATCTCTGCGCGATAAAATAGACCTTGTAGCAGAATGTTTCATTTTGTCTATTTGATCGTTTATAGAGGAATCTTTTTCAATATATAAATCTTTTGACGGAACATAAGCTTCAGGCTGATAATAATCGTAATAGCTTATAAAAAACTCAACGGCATTTTCAGGAAACAAAGACTTGAATTCAGAATAAAGCTGACCTGCAAGTGTTTTATTGGGAGCAATTATAAGCGCAGGTCTATTAAGCTCGTTAATAGTATGCGCCATAGTAAAAGTTTTTCCGGAACCTGTTACTCCAAGCAATGTCTGATATTTATAACTTTTATCTTTTATTCCTTTAACAATTGACTCTATAGCCTTCGGCTGGTCGCCTGTCGGCTTAAAATCTGATGTAAAATTAAATATTCCCATCTATAATTTTTATATTTATATTTATTTTATTTTATTTTATTAAATGCTAAAATTAATAAGCAAAATTAATATATTATTATAGCATACGATTGAGTTTTAATTAAATAATTATAACATTTATAAAACTTATTATTATTAATAATATAACAAATCTTTAAAATTATATCTGCAATAGTTAGACTTAAATAGTTAGACTTAAATCAAGAATAGCAAACTATGAGACATTTAATAAAAACAATATTTGGATTGAAGAAAATCAATTTAAGCAGCTTTAATTTGACTATTTTCATTAATTTTATTCTTTATTTTATCGCGATTTGTTTTATTTATACAATTTCAGCCGGAATACAGATAGCTAAAGCTGCTGACTCTGCCTCATCTACCTCCGACCGGATACCTAATAGAATATCATTATCTCAAGCTGTTAAAAGGGCTGTATCTGAGCAGGGCAATATTTTTAGGGCAGAACATATAATTGCCGAACAAACCGACTTAAAAAAGGCAGCTTATGCCGGTTTGTTGCCTAATATTTCCATTGTAAGCGGAGGTATCTGGACGCAGACAAAGGATGGTTTTCCTTTATTTGCGTCCGCTAACGGGATGCATGAGTTCATCGGTCAAATCAGATTAATTGTACCTATATTCGATCCTAAAAGTTATGCCGTTATCTCGCTTGCAAGAAGTAACTTAAATGTTGCCAGATACAGGCTGCAGCTGGCGCGTCTTGTCGTTGCCGCTCAGATAACACAGGATTTTTACGGGCTAATTCTGTTAAAAGATGAAATAAAGATACGGCAAAAGGCATTAAATAATATTAAAAAAATTTTTAACGCTACAAAAAATGAATATAAAGCCGGTAATCTTCCGCGTTTAGATGTTGTTCAAACTGGTTTCTTAGTTACAAAACTGCAAACAGATTTTAATGTTTTAAAATCTCAATTAAAAGCATTAGAACATGTTTTTGCCATGGAAATATTTTACAAAAGATTTAATGTCAATAAATTATCGCCGTTTTTATACGATACGTATGCTTTTAACTACAAACTTCCGACATTAAACATGCTTATTCTAAATGCTATAAAAAGACAGCCGCTAATTAAGATTGCAAAAGCGGAAATTAAATCTGCAGGCGCAGACGTTTCTATAAATAAAGCCGCAAAACTTCCCAGCGTTCAAGGAGGCGCCGCATATGGAGAGGATACAATAAATTCCGTGGATATCCCTAACCTTGGGTGGCAGTTTTTCGTGGCAATAGATATACCGATTTCAAATTTTGGGCTTCATAACGACTATACAGACGCGGCAAATGAACGGCTTATGGCGTTAAAATCGGCAAAATCGGCTCTTCAATTATCTGTAAAGAAAAAATTAGCTATAGATTACGGTTTAGCGGCAGCTTTGAAAAAAAGACTATCGGGAGCAAAAATTTTAGTTAAAGAATCAGGGACGGTTTTTAAGATGACGGAGGAAGGTTATTTAGCAGGAGAATTTAATGCCCTCGCTTTGCAGGAGGCACAAAATAACTCGATAAAAGCACGGTTAAAACTTGCCAAGACTATAAGTCAGTTTTACTTGGCTATAGCACAATTGGATATAGATATTGGAATAATCCCTTCCGGAGGCGTAAAATTATGAAAAAATTTTTATTAAATTTAAATTTAAGTTCAAGTTTATTCTTATTGCTATTTTTTATCTTTATTTTTATTTCGGTTGGAATTTTTGCGCATCGCGTTCCTAATTCTTATGCTTCTTCCGGTATATCCGTAAAAACAGCATATATAAAAAGGTCGGCATGGATTGAAAATATTACCGCGCTTGGAACGGTTCGCAGTACAGGCAGACTTGTCTTTTCCGCTCCATTTACCGGCAGGGTTATAGAATCATTTCTTTTTCCGTCATATGTGGCAGCGGGAACGGTTATAGCACGGGTTATCCGCCCGGGATTAGATGTAAGAATTATTGCATCTAAAGCCTCGGTAAAATATGCAAAAATGAAACTTAAAAGAACAAAACTTTTGTTTCATTACGGGGTAATGGCAAAAAAAGATGAAGAACAGGCCGCTTTATCGCTTGCCGATGCATATTCTATGCTCCATTCTCTTCAAGCTTCCGAACGCGAGGGTGTGTTAATTTCGCATTTTAAAGGAACTGTGCATTATCTTATGCCTGATGACGCAATAGCAGATGCAGGAAATCCAATCGCCGTATTAAACGGCAAGGGAACACCATGGATCAGGGCTTATGTAACTCCCTCTCAGAGTTTTAAACTTTATGATAATATGCAAGTTAGTATAAAAGCAAGGCGTTTTAAAGGAATAGGAAGAATAATTTCAATCGGCAATAATGCAAGCCATAACGGTCTTGTGCCTGTTTATGTAAATTTGCCGAAAGATTCATCTCTATTACCGGGCGAGTGGGTCAAACTTAGTTTTGCAAAATTAAAAGCCGTTGTTTTTTCTTTACCTAAAAAGGCGGTTATAATGCTAAAAGGTGAAACTTTTGTATTTATTGTAAAACATAATAAAGCATTAGCCGTCATGGTAAAAGTAATCGGTTTAAAAGACGGTATAGCATGGGTGAAAGGAAATATTAAGGTAAACGAACCTGTAATCGTCTACCCTGTTACCCGTCTTGTATCCGGTATTTTAGTGGAGATAAGACATTGAACAGGTATCTTAATTTTCTTTTAAAAAACAAATTTTCGGTAATTCTGCTGTCTTTAATGATTATAGGCATCGGATGGATTTATATCAACAGTATGTCTGAAAGCATTTTCCCCGATGTAAATTTTCCAAGGATTTCTGTTTTGGTTCATAGCGGCAAATTGCCGGTAAAATTTATGTTAGTTAAAGTAACCTCGCCTTTGGAAGCGGCGGCAGAAGGAGAACCCGGCGTCCGTCTTGTGCGTTCCCAAACCGGCAACGGCATATCTAAAATAACCGTTTACTTTGAATCTAATATAAAACCGCATGTGGCTTATTTGATGCTCCAGTCCCGCCTGAGTCAGGTAGCATTGCCCCCCGGCAGTAAAATGAATGTTCGTTTAATGTCTCCGAATGTATATCCTTTTGCCGAATATGCGCTTGTTTCAAACCGTCATGCTTATAATAGTTCGGCTATGATGCCTGTTTTTGCATTTAAAATCAGACCCGCTTTACTTTCTGTTAAGGGAGTTTATAAGATTGAAGGAACAGGACGCGGCTGGCCGGAAGTTATAATAAAATTAAATCCCTTTCTCCTTGCTCAACATAATATAAGTCCGGGAAAGATTGTAAAAATACTAAGGTTATATCAGGGTCCTTTTTTTTCCGGAGTATTAGATACATTTCACAGACAGTTCATTGTAGCCACCATCCCGCGCCCTTCTAACACAGGCAATTTATCCAATCTTATGCTGCCGATAGGACAGATAGGGAAAAACGGAAGGCGTACTCTTTTACCTTTAAAAGCCTTTGGAACGGTAAATGTGGGTTCTCCGCCCTTAATCCGCGAAGCAGCGGTAAGCGGTTACCGGCACGCCCTGCTTATAGACATTATGCCTGACCTGAATATCAATACGGTTAAAGTTGCGGGTAACATCAGCCATCGCATTAAATATTTAAACAGCCGTCTGCCAAAAGGCATGAAAATAATTTCCGTTTATAATACAAGCCGGCTTATCCACTCAAATCTGGAAGATGTCTGGATTGCGCTTATCCTTGGCGGTTTAATCGCTTTATTTGTGGTTTTTTTATTTTTGAGACGCATTGACGGCGCTTTTATAGCTCTTGCCGTAATACCTATTTCCGTGTCATTAACAATCGTTATTCTCAGCATTCTTGGTTTTGGTCTGAATATTATGACGCTGGGCGGTATTACTGCCGCAATAGGAGCTATGATAGATCATGCGATAGTTATTGTGGAAAGAGGTTTTCATAGGATGAAAGGAGAGATAGAAGAGGGGGTATCTGCCCTCGAACGAGTCGGGAAAATTCTTCCGCTTATGACCGTAGCAACGATAACGTCATCTATTGTTTTTATACCCCTTATTTTTATCCATGGAACATTAGGACTTCTTTTTAACCAGATGGCGCTTTCTATAGTAATAGCTTTAATAACATCCCAGTTAGTCGCTCTAACTATTACTCCTATACTTACAATAATGCTGGCAAAAAGAAAAAACAGCGGCGGCAAAATTTATAAAAAAAACAGACTAAGAAAAATTTACGGATATATACTTATTAAAGGTATGCGTTCACCTTGGCTTGCATTACCGGTGATGCTTGCATTAATAATTACGATCGTAATTTCGTTATTTTACCTGCGGACGGCTTTTTTGCCAAAATGGGATGAAGGAATTATCGTCGTTCCGTTTAGAGCGCCGGTTGGAAGCAGTGTCGGCAATACATATAAAATTGGCAGATATCTTATGCGCATTGCCGAAAAAAATAATAATGTAAGCAAAGTTTCGCTTGTGGTGGGCAGAAGTCTAGACCAGCCTTATTCTACGCCGAATAAAGGCGATTTAACGCTTCTTTTAAAAAGAGACCGTAAAGAAAACACGGAAGAGGTAATGCAAAAACTCTATAAGAAATTTCATAAAGCAGCCCCCAATCTTATAGCTATTAAATTATCGCAGATTATGGTTAATCGCCTCGGATTTTTATCGGGCTCTCATGCCCCGTTAGAGGTGCTGCTTTTCGGCAAAAGTTCTAAGACGCTCAGGAAATACGGTAAAACTTTAGCATATAAACTAAAAGAATCTCATGATTTTCAATATGTCAACTTTAAATCCCCTTCGGCAGGACCGGAAATTACCATTGCTCCATCCGATTTTGCCGCGGCTTACGGTTTATCGCCGACGGTTATTGCAGATAAAGTTAAAAGGCTGCTCTGGGGGCAAAATGCGGGATTTATTCTTTACGGCGAACAGGTTTTACCTATTCGCGTCTTTCTTAAAAAGAAATCCGTCACATTATTGGATTTAAAAAACTGGCCTTTTACTCTTAGAAACGGAACCCACACCAGATTAAATTATATTTCTAATATAGGGATTAGAAAAGCTGTCCCTTTTATAACACATCAGAATATGGCTCCTTATGCCTATATTTTTATTCAGCCTGTTAAAGGAGAAGGTCTTGCGACAGGCGCGGCGAAAGCCCGTTCCATTATAAATTCTATGCATCTTCCGCCATCGGTTACCGCAGTTATGGGAGGTTATTATCATACGCAGGTAAAGAGTTTTAAACAGATGGCTTTAATGCTTATCTTTGCACTTTTTCTTATGTTTGTTTTTTTTGGTTTTCAGTTCGCAAGTCAGCGTGCTGCTATTGCATCAATGATAGCAATCGCGCTTTCGGCAGCAGGCGCGCTTGCTGCCTTATTATTTGCGGGTATAGAGCTTGACAGCACGGCATTTATAGGTATTCTTCTGGTTTTTGCTATTTCTACCAATAATGCAATTCTTATTTTCGCAAGATCTCGGCAGATTAGCGGCGCAGTTAACTCGTCTCCCAGTCCTTCATCGGTTTTCCTTGCCGCCCGGGAGCGCCTTCGTCCAATATTGATGACGATGCTTGCGGATATTTTTGGTTTTTTGCCTTTAGCAATAGGCATAGGAAGAGGCACCGATCTTCTTAAACCTCTTTCTATTGCCGTTATGGGCGGACTGCTAATATCCGTTTTTATGTCCCTGTGGCTTGCTCCTGTTATATACAGCGGACTGTTCATTAATAAAACAAATAAAAGTAAAGCTAATAATTAATAAGGATAAATTGAAATAAATGCGGTAAGGCGATATTATAATATTATAATCCCAAAATTGCCGATAGAAACCGTTAAAATGGTTTTAAAGTTATATAAACACCGGATGAGCCGTCTAAATACCGACGGCTATAAACCGTACCTGCTTACGCAGGAATGACACCCGTCGGGTGAAAACTTAAATACCCGCAAAGTCATTCCAGCGAAAGCGGGAAAGTTCCGAAGGTAGAAACGCATGCCGTTTCTGTTCACGAGGCTATAAGCCATATAAACGCATGCCGTTTATGGCGAAGCGGTCATCCGGAATAAAATTTTCTATCGGCAATTTTGGGATAATATAAGTGATTGACAACGGCGGGAGCAGCCTACGTTTCATTAAAACATAAATAATATGATGTCATAATATAAGTGATTAACAATGTGGTATAATATAGACATAATATATATATTAAAGAATTAGTGAATTTTAATCTAATTTTTTTTGTAAGGAGAAGTAAAATGAGAAAAAAGATGATTTTATTGCTTTTTTTATTGATGATTGGTTTTATAACGCTAAGTTTTTCAGGATGCGCTGTCCGCGGCGGTTTTTTTGGACCGCGCCACCCGCGGTATAATAGGGGATATGGACCGCCTCCGCCAGGACCTGGACCGCAACCCTATGGACCTCCGCCTCCGCCAGGACCGCCGCCGCCGCCGCCAGGACCGCAACCTTATGGACCATCGTTTCAGGGGCAGGTGTATCCTTAAATATATCTATGCCGAGGGTGGACAGCAGTAATATACGAATAGAAAGGGGTACTGGAAGTTAAAAAGGCAGAATATTTGGAAATAGATTATTTTATTGCTATAACTTTTGCAGCAGGGGGATTTATTGCCCTGCTGCAAGGGATTTATATTAGACTTTTAAACTTGACTTTTTGAATGGAGCGGGCATTGCAGTTAATATTCCAATTTCGGTTCTACCACCGTAAATTCCTTTATCTCGTCCGTTGCTCCGGTGCATATTACGAGAGCTACGGTTTCGACAATATTTAAATTAATATGGGGATGTCCTTCAGGGTTCAGCAGATAATCTCCCGGGGATGATTTTTGCCGGCCGATGTTGTCGCAAAATCCGCCTTCAAGTATGTAAACATGTTCGTCGGAGCGGGCAACCGCTGCCGTTCTGATTATCTTGCCTTCCGGCGGAAGTAATTTAATTAAATAAGCTACTCCTTTCCCGTATTCAAGCCTGTTGCTTAACTGCTTAGTGAACGCAATTTCTTTGCCGTTATATAAAGCTCCTTCGCTTTTCTCCTATTTATTTTATTTTAATTAATAATTTCTTGTAAAATTTTATCAAAATAATTATTTTTAAATTATCTATAGTTGTAATTAGAGATATGAAATTACTTAAAAATAATAGCTTTGAAGTAATTATATTTTTTTTAATTTAATATTCTGTTATTATAATTTTGATATAATTATAAGTAAAATGAATAATATTTATATAGTATGAGTAAAAACACTAATGACATTAAATCAACTTATAATTTTGACTAAAGTAATTGAACTGCAAAACTTTTCGTTATTAAAATATTGGTTATAAAGTTGCTTATAAAGGCGGAACCTGTTTAAACAGAGGGTGCATTATTATGTAAATCTTTGCCGATAAACATATAAACCGTAGGCACTATAAATATAGTGAGAAATGTTCCTATACCCAATCCGCTTGCTATAACTAACCCCATATCAAATAAACTGACCGCTCCCGCTCCTGTTGCCAGTAAAAGCGGCACAACCCCAACAACCATTGCCGCTGTGGTCATCAATATAGGTCTTAGTCTTATGGCTGAAGCCTGTTCTATAGCCGTTCGTTTGTCTATGCCTTCTTTTTGCAAGTCATTTGCAAACTTCGTAATAAGTATTCCGTGTTTACTGACTAAGCCGATTAATGTAACAAGCCCTACTTCGGTATAAATATTAATTGTTGCAAATCCGAGACTTAAAAATATTAGCGCTCCAGTCAGCGACATGGGAACGCTTATTAAGATAATAACTGGGTCTACGAAGCTATCAAACAGCGCCGCAAGAACAAGGTAGATAATTATTAAAGAAAAGAAAAAAGTAAATATCATTGCCGAACCCTGTTCAATATATTGACGGGACTGTCCTGCAAAATTATAAGTAAATCCTTTCGGAAAAATGCTTTTAGACGCATTTTCAAGATATGTAAGCGCCTGCCCTATAGTTACTCCTGGTCTTGTAATGGCCGATATTGTTACGGAGTTTAACTGACTAAACTGGTTCAGAGATTCAGGAACTACTACGGTTTTTATTTTTATAAAACTTGAAAGCGGCACCATATTGCCGTTGTAAGCCCGAACATAGTAATTTTTCAGCATACCTACGCTAAATCTGTATTTTTGGTCGATTTGCGGTATAACCTTATAGCTATAGCCGCTCATCTCAAACCAGTTTACATAATTTTCGCTTAGCATTGTTGAGAGCGTATCACCTATTTCTTGCATAGTAATTCCCATGCTTTCAGCTTTGCTTTTATTTATGGAAATATCGTACTGGGGCTCATCATATTTAAGGTCCTTATCCATGTACATAAATAAACCGCTTTGCATAGCTTTTTTTTCTATGCTTTCGGAAACGCTTCTTAATTCATCGTAGTTAGAAGTAGAGGTTATTACAAATTCGACAGGCAAACCCTGCGAACCGGGAAGACTCGGAAGGGCGAAAGCTGCCAGTTTTAAACCCGTTACCGAATTTAATTTCTGCTGAAGAATCGGCGTCAGCTGCATCTGCGTTTTTTTTCTCTGACTCCATGGTTTAAGAATTAAACCTGATATAAAGGTATTATTCCCTGAAGCGCCTAAAGCCATAAAATAGCGGTTTCTCTCAGGAATAGTATCATATATGCTGCCGACCTGTTTTGCATATTTATCCAGATCTTTGAAAGTAGAAGTCGGCGAGGCGGTACCTTGAACAAATATAACGCCCTGGTCCTCGGTCGGCGAAAGTTCACTTTTTGCGGTTATAAATAAGAAATATGCACTTGTTAAAACAACGATTATAACAAGTGCCACTACAGGTTTATAATCAAGGACGCCGTGCAATATTTTTGAGTATACATTTCTAATTTTATCAAATACAACATCCAAAAAATGCACTAAACCGCTCTTTCCCATATCTTCTTTGAGGAATCTGGACGCCATCATAGGTGAAAGCGTTAGAGCTATGATGCCGGATATTAAAACAGCGCCGGCAAGCGAAAATGCAAATTCAGTAAATAGAGCACCGGTTAAACCGCCCATAAATCCTATCGGTAAAAATACTGCTACAAGTGTAATAGACATAGCTATAACCGGAACGCCGAGTTCCCTTGCTGCCATAAGGGCAGCCTGTACCGGTTTTTTGCCTTCTTCAATATGCCTGTTGACGTTTTCTACGATAATAATCGCATCGTCCACGACAAGCCCTATAGCCAGGACCATAGATAAGAGCGTCAATAAATTTATAGAATAATTTAAATAATACATAATAAACAGATCGCCTATTATTGCAAGCGGTACAGCCGAGGATTCAGTCTATCAACGGTGTTGGCCAGGTAACCATTTACGGCA
>DAHXMB010000076.1:0-5956 GCA_027365695.1 Candidatus Acididesulfobacter sp.
TAACTCGTAAAATTATGACATATTTAGATAATAGTAGTTTGGTAACAAAAAAATATTTTATTTTGGCATTAATATTATATTATCTAACCGAAAGGAAACATGATATAGACCAATTAAATGAAAAATTATGTATCTTAGAAATAGATATAAAGACATTAAATGATTCGCTTAAGATTCTATTAGATAATGATTTTATAGAAAAAGACAATGATTTTTATAGAATAAATTTAAATAAACTTTTTTGATATATAGGGATATAAAAATGGAATACGATATAATTCATGGAGATTGCAAACAGTTTCTTAAAGATTATCAGTTAAGAAAATTTGATTTAACTTTTCTAGACCCGCCATTTAATCAAGGTAAAGAATACAATAATCATAACGACAATATGCCGGAGCATGAATATTGGAAATGGATGCAAGAGATTTGCAAGTTAGTTTATAATCATACATCCGAAGGCGGTGCGATATATTTTATGCAGAGAGAAAAGAATGCTCAATTTGTATTGGAAACTTTAAAATTATCTGGGTGGGTATTTCAGAATTTAATTATATGGAAGAAAAAATCATCAGCAATTCCCTCTAATTTTCGTTTCGGGAAACATTATCAAATTATTGCATTTGCAACAAAAGGTAGTAGACCGAGAGTGTTTAACAAATTAAGAATTGATCCAATTTTATTGGTAACGGAAAAACATAAGCGCCCAACCGGCATGTATTTAACAGATGTATGGGATGATATAAGAGAATTAACTTCAGGTTATTTTGCGGGAAACGAACCCTTAAAATCAGATAGCAATAAACGCTTACATAATCAGCAGTCTCCTATTCATCTGCTCACCAGGATAATTCTTTCTTCTTCTAAACCCGGGGATTTAATATTTGATCCGTTCGCAGGAACAGGAACGACGCTTGTAGTTTCAAGCCAATTAAAGAGAATGAGCATAGGTATTGAAATAGACCCAACAAATATTTCCTTTATTAACAAAAGACTCTCGCAAAAAAGGGATAGCGATAATATTCTAAAATATCGCAACAATTATCTTTTTACAAAAAATCTTAATAATATTTAGCTGCTTCAAGAAAAAAATAAGGATAGCAAACAATACCAAATGCAGTATGAAAATATTTTATAATATCAATTAGAAAATTTCTAAAAAAACAAAAGAAGCCAAAAAGAAATCCGCCTGGCGGAGACAGTTAGAAATATTAAATTTATAAAATATATAAATTAGTTGACACAGAATTATGAACACCTCCAATATAAAATCAAATGATTTTTTATTTTTACAGTTAGTTGCGGTTATTGCATTATTATTCTACTTTATTGTCATTCCTCTATATTTTTTAATAAGAGATAAAAGAAAACAGGGTTGGAGTGAAAAATATATAAATGGTTATATTGATGATTTAAGTAAAATAAAGTTTAAAAGAACTATATTTGTTCTTTTTCTATTCATATTTAGTTTTAGTATAATCTATCTTTTTTGGGGAATATTCCTATCGTTTAAACATCAAGCCTTAAGCCTTAAGCTTATAGATATTGCATTTAGCGGTCTTGTAACTCTGGGAACTTTACTAATGGCTCTATCAAGTTTTTATAGCATTAAAGAATTGCGCTACATAGAAAAGAAACGAGAAGACTTAATGCTTGATAAAGAAGAAAGTAGAAAAAATCAGGTAATAAAAATTTTTTTCAATCAAATTAAAAAATATTTGAAAGATTTAAGAATAATTAGCGATGAGATAATATCATCTGAAGTGCAAGGACTCAATATTTTTGCAGATACTAAAATACAAAAAATATTTTATGATTTCTATAAAATTCCTACCATTTTTGAAGATATTATAGGATATAATTCTTTATTTTTTGAACTAAAAAGTCCTTGCGAACCGATTTTTAGAGAATATTACCATTCTTTTTATAATTTTATTCAAGATACAAAAAATATTAACAATGAACTTATATCTCGTTTTGGATTAATTTCTGATAAAAATACAGGATCAATTTTTGAATATATATATGCACAAACAAAGCAAAACACATTGCAAAATATATCGGATGAATTACTTAAAAAATATGAAAATTATTGCCGCGTAAACAATAAGAATCCATGTAAACTGAAAGAATTTATAAATTCATTATATACCCCATATCTTCTTAATCTAAGATTGTCGGATCCATTTCCGAAGCTTAAGAGTTTTGTTGAATATCCTATTTTCTTAATCATTTTAGGGTACGAAAGCTTATTTTGCATTATGAAAGAGCATAGCATAATAGATTCAGATTCTTTTGAATGGTCTTCTATTATAAATGACTACAGAGAAATAGAAAGTAAAATAAAGGAAATATCTGGGAATGGAACGGTGGTAGTATCAGATGTGGTGAGGGAATCTCTTGCAAAAATCAAATCTATTAATGAAAATTATAAAGATTATCTTATATTGAAGGCAATAGTTTGAAATACCTAATTTGCAGAAATGAAGAATATTGTAAAACTATGGAATGTCTTTTATAAGATTGAAAAAAATATTGAACTTCATAAATTTTTCTCCTGCAACGATTTTGCAACAGTTATAAACAAAAAGGCTATAAATTAATGGAAATACACGGAATAGGCGGAATGGGTCAAACTGTTTATATAACTGCAAAATCAGGCGGAAAGTCGGTTTAGTTAAATTAACTAAATTATATGACATGTAAGAAGTCGTCGGTTCGACCCCTAACAGCCCGGTCAGTCGCATTAGACGCTTAAATGTATCATTTGCTGTCCTTTTGCTTTTCTTCCTTTGCTATTTTGTGTGATAAAGCTTGTGTAATACTGTTCATCATTGGACCTATATTTTTATTAACATCAATTTGGCCTTCAAGGTATCCAGAATATGCCTGCGGAAAATATACAGTATTTTTTAAATATGTTTTATCAAATTTTTTATAACCTACAGCTTTTGACATAGAATCTAACAAATCAATAAATTTTTCTTCTGACTTGTCTTTTAATCGTTTGGCTTCCTCCTCCGGTATTCCGTCTTTGAATAAATTATTGAGTGCATCAAAATATGCTCGCCATTCTTTTGTAACTTCATCATCTTTTTCAAAATAAATATCTATTAAATTTAAGGCATCTATGCGATTAGGGGCTAACGGAATTTTTCTCGTAAGCATTAATGTCCTAAAAACTTGTAAGCGACGTTCCCTCTCTTCCCTTCGCCTACTGAGATATGTTTCAGCTTGAACGGCAAGAATTGGCCCAATAATAATAGCAACGGTTGTAATTATACCAAACAATATGTAAATACCTATATTATTGTTCATTTCTTTTCTCCGATTTATTTTAATTTTACTAAATTATTTTAATTATAAAAATACAATTAAAACAAAGTATTACAAATCACGTGAATTCATTATAATTTAAGCCTTTAACAAAATCCTTACATTAAGTGTAAAATAATTCTTGACATATTTACATTAAAGGGGTATTTTATAAATTATGAATATACACATACTAAAAAAATATTGCAATGAGCATAATATAACGAGTCGCGCTTTAGCGTTAGATTTAGGTATTACCGAAGTTCATGTCTATAATATTTGGAGATATAGAAATATTCCTTCCCCTAAGCTTGCTCTAAGAATCGAGGAATACACAAATCATGAAATTAAAGCTGTTGATTTGCTTTATCCAGATAAAAATATAAGTACGAATACTAATAAATAATTAAGTCGTCCTATAAAGAGTCAAAAAAATATTACAGTAAAATGTTTAAAATTTAAAACAGGAGTAGTTATGAAAAAATTATTAACGCATACATTATCTTTGCCGCTATCATTATCAATATTTATTTTATTTTTATTTTCTTTTTTAGTTACCCCCGCTTTTGCTGTAACTCCTCTGACTATGTATAACAACGCATTAACTTTTAAATACAATATTCAAAAGTTAGGCGGCAATACAAACATATCGCAGTTCCCTTCAATTAATAATACCGGCTATATTAACGGTTTCGGTTTATCCGCAAAATTTATGTATTACAGAATATTTAATAAAGCATATTTTAACAATGGTTTTGGTTCTTTATCGTCTTCCGAGAATTATCCTGAAAATGTTTCTGATATGAATTTCGGTTATGAATTAGGTTATTTATTTTCCGCTGCCAAACATACGCAAGCCTATACAGGCTTTATCCCCTACATAAACATCGGCTATAACCAAATAGGGCTTTCTTCTAATCATTTTACGAATGATTTTGCGTTAATCGGTTTAAAGATAGAAAAACCTGTCTATCCTAAACTCATTTTAGAACTATCAGGCGCATACGGACGGATGTTTAAAACTCACGGAAGTATTTTTAATAATTCTCCTTCAGCTTATTCAGGTTCTTTCGGCGATAAACCTATTTACAACTTAAAATTAAAAGCGTCTTATTTTATTACTCATCAAACTTATATGTCTTTGAGCTATAAATATGAAAATTATGAATATTCAACTTCATCCGTTCCGATAATGCAAAATTATAGTCAAAAAATATCAACAGGCTTTATCAGCGTAGATTTAAGCTATTTATTTTAATTATTAAAATTAAAAAATGGGAACAGTGTTCCCACTTAGGAGGAAATAAATGGGATATTTAGAAGCAAGGAAAGAATGGATGGAAAGATACGGGACTTACATAAATCAAGCTAAAAATTGGCGCTTGGTTGCCGTTTTATCGATCTGTCTTGCAATCATTATGGGTGTAGGTTTTTACACTCAGGCTGTCAGGACCCATGTCGTTCCGTATGTCGTGTATGTCAATAAAACAGGCGGTATGAGAGATATTAAGCTATTAAGCCCCTTGACTGCCAACGCCGGTCTTTCGCCGATGACTATCAGATATTACATTAATCAGTATATTGATTATACCTTTTCTAATGTAGCTTCAAGGATAGTCACCGAACAAAGATTAAACAAAATAATTAAGATGAGTCTGCCGGCTGCAAAAACGGTTGTAGTTCACTACCTTAAACTTCATAATCCTTTTTTAGAGTCTCATATCAGGTTGGTTAAAGTGCATTATATTCTGCAGAAAGGCTCTCTAAACTCATACAGGGTCAGCTTTACGGTTTTAGAATTAGGCCCGCACGGCACTGCTTTATCGGAAAATAATTATATCGGTTTAGTAGGCGTTGCGGTTATTCCGCCTACTACATTAAAAGTTGCGCAGATTAATCCTTTAGGAATTTATTTTAAATATTTCACATATACAAAAGCTTAATTAATTGGAAATTAACCGGAGAAAAATTATGATAAACAATTTAAAAATACTTTTTGTTTCAATATTTTTTTATGTCATTTGCTTTTAATGTTTCTAATGTTTACGCTAATAATATTCCCCTTATCAAAAGCGTAAATCTTACGCCGAAACAAATAAATAAAAAACCTCTTGCAGCTCTTGCAAAAGTTCCTAATGCAAAATATAAAGGGTTAAAATCTTTAAAATATGTTTATAAAAAACCTACACATTATTTAAAGATAGAAAATTTACATAATGTTATGCAATATATTTTATCTCATTATCCTCACGGCAAATATCCGCTTCTTGTTAAGTCAAACGGAGAGATACTGTATCCGTATAATATTATCAATCCGGTCGTGTTTATCCGTATAAGAAGATTGTCTTTAATTAAATTTCCGGACGGAACTAAAATAAATTCCGTCGCCTTAGGCAATTCTTTAGATTTTACCGTTGCAAAAGTTTCAAATAATAACGGTGACTATCTTATAGTCAAACCTACTCATCCGTATTTAAGAACAAGTCTTATCGTCACCACCGCAAAAAGAATCTATTATTTTACTTTAATATCTACCAAGCACAGATTTGTTCCTATCGTCGGTTTTTATTATCCGGGACTTTTTATTAAAAGATATAAAAACACGGTAAAAGACGTTCACAGCGAAATAGCGTTTCCTAAA
>DAHXMB010000078.1:0-2338 GCA_027365695.1 Candidatus Acididesulfobacter sp.
TTTTGAATCCGGCACCTGCCATATCTTCATCTCCGTAATATCTCCGTTAGGTTCGATATTTTTTCGATGAAATAATAATTTAGCTTTCATAAATATATTTATTTTTGTTATATTATATATGGTATATTATACCATATATAATTATTTGTCAACATTTTTTAATTACCCAAAATTGACTTTTATGAATACAAGTAATAATATATATTTAGATAGTAAAAAAACAAATTGAAGTACAAATAAATTGAAGTACAAATTAAACGAGGTTAAATAAATAAAATGAAAGCAACATTGCAGGATGACAAAGTGATCTTAGAATTTAATATAGGCAGCTACGATAAAAATACCATAGATTTTTTGACAAACATAGAGTTATCCCAAAAAAGCAAGGCAACGGAAGATGATATAAATTTATTATCTGACGAAATTACAGAAACATGGTGGAAGGCTAACAAAAACAGGTTTGTAGATGAAGCCTAAAGTAATAATAGACACAAATATATTATTTTCTGTCCTTTTAAGCAAAGAAAATAGGTATAAATTTATTTTATTTTCTAAAAATATAGAGTTTTATACTTGTAATTGTAATTTTCTCTTTGTAGAAATATTTAAGCATAAAAATAAAATACAAAATATTTCTAATTTGAATGAAGATGAGATTTTATCCCAATTAGAAACTATATTAAGTAAAATTACTTTTATTAAAGAAGAACTTATTCCAAAAGAAATATTCAATAAAGCTTATCTTCTAACAAAAGATATAGATGAAAAAGACACTCCTTTCGCAGCATTGTCTATATTTTTAAATGGCCTGCTTTTAACCGGCGATAAAAAACTAAAAAATCATTTAAAACAAAAAGGATTTAACAACTTTTACGAATTGGGATAAATTTCAAAAATTATGATAAAACTATGATAAAAAGGGATAAAAACGGCCTAAAACAGATAAATTATAAATATATGTTAAGTGCAGAAAGCAAGCTGTAATGCGGGTTTTAAGTTATATTTAAATATTTCTTTCACCCTGAAATTGCAAAACGGCACAGTGATATTTTGATTGAAAAGAACTTTCCCGATAGCTTTAAAGACACTATATTAGATAAATGGCTTAAGGGTATAAACGCGGATACCATTACGATAATCGGATACATGACCCAGAATTGCTGCGATTCTACGGCAAGGAGCGCATTTCATCGCGGTTACAGCGTGGAGTTTTTGTCAGACGCTACCGGAACTCTTTCCATGACAAATTATGCAGGTTCCGTTACTGCCGAAGAACTGCATAGGGCTATATTAGTAACTCAGGTACGGTTCGGCAGGGTAATCGGAACGGATGAATGGCTCTCAGGCTTAAAAGTCTGAATATATGATAAATTTTAATTAATCTGAATTTAAAGGAGGTTTATAAATATGTTAAAGCGCTGGAACGTAAAATCCTACGACGATAACTTTGATTACGTGTGGAAAAGCGGCCTTAGAGTTATAGATTTACTCTCTCCTAAAAAAGGAGAAAAGATATTAGACTTCGGATGCGGGACGGGTCGTCTGACTGATGAAATAAAAAGTTCTTGCGCTTACGTCAAGGGTATTGATATTTCCGAAGAAATGATAGAAAAGGCGAGGAATTCATATCCTCATATTGATTTTGAAATAGGGAACATAATATCTTATGCGCAAAACGAAACATATGACGCTGTTTTTTCAAATGCCGTATTTCACTGGATTCCCTTGAAAGACCATGCCAGTTTACTTAAATCGGCTCATGCCTTGCTTAAGCCGCAGGGGAGGTTCGTTGCCGAGTTCGATGCAAAAGGCAATGTTTCCTGTATAATTTCCTCTTTAGATAAGGCGGCCAGTATTTTAAAAGAAAGAAATACGATACGGGGAGACATAAATATTTCGGCTAAAAATATCTGGTATCATCCGTCTATGTTGAAATATAAAGAACTTTTAGAAAATAACGGTTTTAACGTAGCGAGTATCGAGCTTTACGAAAGACTTACCTCATTAAGCGAGGGGGAAGATGGTTTTGCGGAATGGGTAAGGTTTGTAAAGGGCTTTGGCCTGCTTAATTCTATTCCCGAAAATCTTCATGAAGACGTCATAGAAATGGCGGAAGATATCGCGAGGGAAACGCTTTATAAAAACGGCGGGTGGCATGCTGACCATAAGCGTATAATTTTTAAGGCCATAAGTATTTAGAAATTAAAAGAAGGATGCAAGATTTATTTATTTTCATACTCCCGTCCGGATTTTTTTTGTAGTCTGATTTTAAAAATATTATAAAATAAATAATTCTAACTCATTTATTAGAACAAGAAGTAGATAAAATAGCATTAAA
>DAHXMB010000090.1:0-20352 GCA_027365695.1 Candidatus Acididesulfobacter sp.
GTTTGAACTTTTAAGTGCTAAGGAGGTTATTTTAACTTGAATCCAAAATTTAAAAATATTTTATTATGGGTCTTTATAATTTTTTTAATGATATTTATATTTACGATGTTTAACCATCATAAGCCAAAATCTCAGAAAATAATATTTTCATCATTATTAAGTTATATAAAAGAAGGTAAAATAAAAAGCATAACTATTGAATCCCATAATATAATCGGAGTATTTAAAACAGGTAAAAAATTTAAATCATATGCTCCTGCACATCCGGGTCTGGTAAGTATATTAGAAAAATACAATGTTCCGATAACTGCTAAACCAGTACCGAGTTCTCCCTGGTATATGTCATTTTTATTATCATGGCTGCCTATGATTCTTATCTTGCTTGCTTTCTGGTATTTCTTCTGGAGACAGATGCAGGGAGGTGCTGGAAAAGCGATGTCTTTTGGCAAATCTAAAGCAAAATTAATGGACGAGTCCGCTAAAAAAATAACTTTTGCCGATGTTGCAGGCATAGATGAATCTAAACAAGAACTTGAAGAAATTGTTGATTTTTTAAAAGATCCTAAAAAATTTACAAAATTAGGCGGCAGAATACCTCACGGAGTATTGCTTGTCGGACCTCCCGGTACAGGTAAAACGTTGCTTGCAAAAGCAATAGCCGGAGAGGCGGGCGTACCTTTTTTCAGCATAAGCGGATCCGATTTTGTTGAAATGTTCGTCGGAGTCGGTGCTTCCCGAGTTAGAGACCTTTTCGCTCAGGGTAAGAAAAATGCTCCCTGTATAATATTTATAGATGAAATTGACGCGGTCGGAAGACACAGAGGTGCAGGTTTGGGAGGGGGGCATGATGAAAGAGAGCAGACATTAAATCAGCTGCTTGTTGAAATGGACGGATTTGCGGCAAACGACGGCGTAATTTTAATCGCAGCAACTAATAGACCAGATGTTTTAGATCCTGCTCTTTTAAGACCAGGCAGATTTGACAGACAGGTGATTGTTCCAAAACCGGATATAAAAGGAAGAGAAGGTATATTGAAAGTTCATACAAAAAATATTCCTTTAGATAGCGATGTTGATTTGGGAATTATTGCAAGAGGGACACCGGGTTTTTCCGGCGCCGATTTAGCAAATATGGTAAATGAGGCTGCTTTACTTGCTGCAAGGAATAACGGGTCAACGGTTAAAATGGAAAATCTTGAAGAAGCTAAAGATAAAGTTATGATGGGAACCGAAAGAAGGAGTATGGTTATTAGCGATAAAGAGAAAAAAATAACCGCATTTCATGAAGCAGGACATACTATTGTTGCAAAAATGCTTCCCGGAAGCGACCCTATTCATAAAGTTACGATTATTCCTAGAGGTATGGCAATGGGTTTGACTATGCAGCTTCCCTTAGATGAAAAACATAATTACGATGAAGAATATCTTCTAAATGAGATTGCCATTTTACTTGGAGGCAGAAGTGCCGAAGAACTTATATTTGACTCTATGACTACTGGAGCGTCCAACGACATTGAAAGAGCTACCGATATTGCAAGAAAAATGGTTTGCGAATGGGGAATGAGCAAAAAATTAGGACCGCTTACATTCGGGAAAAAAGATGAACAGATTTTTCTCGGTAGAGAATTTGCTCAGCATAAAGATTATTCTGAATCAACCGCCGTTGCTATTGATGGGGAAGTAAGAAGCATAGTTTCGTCTAATCATGAAAGAGCAATAAAAATCCTAACCGACAATATTGAAATATTGAAAGACCTCGCAAATACGCTGATTGACAAAGAGACTGTCAACGGTAAAGAAATAGATACTATAATTTTAGCGCATAAACCCGATTATAAAAATAATGATTCAAAAGATATACCTGCTGAAACTTTAGCGGAATAAAATTAATTATGCATGCTTATCTTGTTGATGTTTTTAGTTCCCAATTAGCTATAAGCGAATTAGATAAAATAGGCGTTTCAAAATCAGGGAAGCTTATTATGTCCGATAAACTTATATTTATTGTTATTAAGTTAAAAAATATTAATTCTACGGCATTAAATATATTAAAACAGGAAGCATTAAGTATAGGAGCCGAATTAGCAAATCATAGAGACGTTATAACAGGGAAAATTCATATGTCGGACGGCATTTTGTTTGGAACTTTAGTTCAGCTGCGTATTATTGTAAAAAAGATAAAAAATCAGCAATTTGGACTCAAAGAGCTTTCTTTAGATATTGAAAATATATTAGATGTCGTCAACATTAATTTTGAACATATTAATCCAAATAATTCCGATTTAAAATTTAAAATATTAAAAACAAATAAAAAAGACTTAATATTGGGAAAATATCCATTAATAATGGGGATTCTAAATATTACTTCTGATTCGTTTTCAGACGGCGGACGGTATCTAAATTTTAATGATGCCGTTAACAGGGGAATTGAAATTAAAAAAGAGGGAGCAGATATTATAGACATAGGCGGCGAGTCTACAAGACCCGGGGCTGATTTTATAGATGAACAGACAGAAATAGACAGGGTATGTCCTGTAATTAAGAAATTATCCGAAAGTATAGATATTCCTATATCAATAGACACCAGAAAGCCTAAGGTCGCTAAAGAAGCAGTTATTGCAGGAGCCTCAATAATAAACGATGTTTCAGGTTTGACTTATGAAACGGATAATATGATTAATGTCTTATTGACTTATAATGTTCCTTATATTTTAATGCATTCTAGAAATAAAAATCCGCAAAATATGCAGATTAATATTGAACCGTATGACGATGCTGCATTTGATATTATTTTATACTTTAATGAGAAAATATCATATTTAAAAACTAAAGGATATGATGTAGATAAAGTAATTTTAGACCCGGGTTTCGGTTTTGCGAAATCGGCAAAAGACAATTATAATATTTTAAGTTATATATTATCTTTTAAATCATTAAATTTACCTGTTTTAGCAGGTATTTCCAGAAAATCTTTTATTAATAATATTACAGGCAGGCAAAGTGAAAACATGCTGATAGGCAATATTACTTTAGCTTCTTATTTGATTTTAAAAAATATTGATATAATAAGAGTTCATGATATAAAAGAAACTAAAACGGCTTTAAATATTATTACAAAATTAAAATAAAATTTGTAAAATTTCATATCTAACACAATATTATAAAAATATAAGAAGTTATTTATTTTATAAGTTAAAGCGTGCATTTGAATTTATTATTTTCGTTAGACAATAAATCTTTTTAAATTTTTAGAATATTAAAATATCCGATTAGCTCAAACTTGCTTATCTTTAATTATTATAAATCTCTTATTATAAAACAATTTTTATTCAACGTTTAATTTAATATTTAATTTTTTTATGCTTTCCTTATTGCTTCAAAATTTCAGGTGGCAAGATATTGCAGATATATTATTTGTAACTTTTATAATATATCGTATATTAATGCTGATTAAAGGCACGGGCGCATTTCAGGTATTAATAGGGCTTATTGTTATTTTTTTAATTTTTTTAATAGCCGTCGCTATAAAACTTTATGCTACAGAATTTATTTTTGGAGATTTTTTAAGTTCAATAATTATTGTCATAGTCGTACTTTTTAGAAATGAAATAAGAAAAGCTTTAATTGATGTGGGGAAAAATCCATTTGCTATTGCACAGAATAAACTTGAGAAAGTAAGTATTATAGAAGAAATCTCGCATGCAGTAATAGAATTGGCAAATGAACAAACAGGCGCAATAATTGTTTTTGAAAGAAATGTATTTCTTGGAGATTATTTAAAAATCGGTATTAAATTAGACTCTTTAATTTCAAAAGAATTATTGATAAGTATTTTTACGCCGCCTTCTCCGCTTCATGACGGTGCGGTTATTATACAAAAAGGCAGAATCACCGCTGCTTCCTGCTACCTTCCTCTGTCAACCGAAGAAAATATAGATCAAAGTTTTGGCACAAGACACAGGTCTGCAATCGGGCTTTCTGAATTAACGGATGCCTTTTCTATCGTTATTTCCGAAGAAACAGGGCAGATTTCAATAGTAATGCCTAAAAAAATTATTAAAATTTCAAATATAGAAGAGTTGAAAACCGTCTTATTTAAAAATACTTCTGAACAAACTAATGAAAACAAGCTCTTATTAAAATCTGTTTATGGATTAATTTTTGGTACAAATAAAAAAGACAATAGCAATGAATAAAAATTTAAAAAATATAAAAACTATACTCAAAGGCAATTTGTGGCTTAAAATAATTTCTTTATTTATAGCTATTTTTATATGGATTTACGTGATAGGCGGAAAAAAATACGATATAAATCTGCATACAGGTCTCGAGATATATGCTTTGCCTAAGGGACTTGCTATCAGCAATACACTGCCAAAAAAAATCATAGTAAAATTAAGGGGCTCAAAAGTTTCATTTATGAAATTAAATAAAAAAATATATTTTAAGGTTAACGGAAGTTCGCTTTTAAGTAAGAAAAATACATTAATTTTAAGTCAGTCATATTTAGATTTACCTTCAGGCATAAGAGTTGTAAGAATTTATCCTAAGATTATTCCCGTAATAATAAGCAGAGTCGTTGTAAAATATATAAAAGTTCTCCCTTTGTTTAAAGGAAAATTGAAAACTGGCTACTATCTTAAAAATATTACTTTTTTTCCGCAATATGCAGAAGTTAAAGGACCAAAAGATATTGTAGATAATCTTTCTGTTATTACTACCAAAAAAATAAATATTAATAATCTTAAAAGGAATGCGCTAGTCAGGATAAATTTAGTCGACCCTACAAAATTTCTTAAAATTTTATATAATAAAAAAATTAATATCAACTTAGTTATCAGCAGGATTAAAAAAAATGCGTAAATTGTTTGGGACAGACGGGATTCGCGGTATTGCAAATAAAGACCCGCTTACTCCTGAAAATGCTTTAAGGCTTGGAATGGCATTGATTTATGTTTTAAATTTGAAATCTCCCGGCAAAAAATTAAAAATAGTTATAGGAAAAGATACAAGAATTTCAGGCTATATATTCGAGACTGCTCTTTCTTCCGGTATTTGTTCTATGGGTTCCGATGTGTATCTTGTTGGTCCTATGCCGACCCCGGGTGTTGCTTTTATAACTTCAAGCATGCGGGCAGACGCCGGGGTTGTAATTTCTGCCTCGCATAATCCGTATTACGATAACGGCATAAAGTTCTTTGACTGCAAAGGATTTAAATTCCCTGAAGAACTTGAATATAAAATTGAAGATATATTTTTTTCATCTATACTTGATTCAAGTGAATTAAGACCCGTAAATGCAGATATAGGCAAGGCTCACAGAATTGAAGATGCAACAGGAAGATATGTAATTTTTACAAAATTAACATTTCCAAAATGTCTTACGTTAAATAAACTAAAAATTGTGATTGACTGTGCAAACGGAGCAGGCTATAAGGCAGCTCCTGAAGTATTTAGCGAGTTAGGAGCGGAAGTTATAATCATTGCATCAAGACCCGACGGCTTAAATATAAATGAAAAATGCGGCTCTACACATCCTGAATTTATCAGCTCAGAAGTTTTAAAAAATAAAGCAGACATCGGTATTGCATTTGACGGAGACGGCGATAGAGTAATTGTTTGCGATGGAAACGGTAAAATTTTGTACGGCGATGAGTTTCTTGCAATTTGCGCTTTGTATATGAAATATATCGGAGAATTAAAAAATAACGGAATTGTAACTACGCCTATGTCAAACATCGCTCTTGAAATATTAATGAAAAAAAACGGCATCAACGTAAGTTACTCCGATGTAGGCGACAGATATATAACGGAAAAAATGATTGAAAAAGAATTTAATCTTGGCGGAGAACAATCCGGTCATATAATTTTTCTGGATGATGCAAACACGGGGGATGGGATAATATCCGCTTTAAAACTTTTAACTATTATGATAAAATTAAATAAATCGTTGTCAGAATTAAGAAAAATTATAACGCCGTATCCGCAAACTTTAATAAATATAGATGTTCCGTATAAAAAAAATTTAGATGAATTGCCTGAATTTAATAAAAAAATTATTCATTATAGCAAAATATTGGAAAACAGAGGAAGAATTTTCATAAGATATTCGGGCACGCAGAATTATTTGAGAATTCTTGTGGAAGGCGAAGACAGTGAAGAAATTAATAAAATCGGATTAGACTTAAAAGAAGAAATATTAAAAAATTTTTAATAAATTTATAATATAAAAAAGCTGTCTGATAAATAAATAGATAAATAAAATTATATCATAAAACGGATAAACGATGAAATTAGGAGTTAATATTGACCATATTGCAACTCTGAGAAATGCGCGCGGAGGCGAATTTCCATCCCCTTTGCATGCGGCTTTTACGGTTTTAGAAGCAGGAGCTTCTAATGTAACTTGCCATCTAAGAGAAGACAGGAGGCATATAAAGGACAATGATATAAGATTAATTTCGGAACAGACAGAAAGATTAAATTTAGAAATGGCTGCAAATGACGAAATAATTTCTATAGCCCTTGAAATAATTCCAAGGTCAATCACTTTAGTTCCGGAAAAAAGGCGGGAACTTACCACTGAAGGCGGTTTAAATGTGGTTTTTGATGTTGAAAAATATAAAAAAATAAATGATAAATTCAGGTCTAAAGGCATAAATGTATCGGCTTTTATTGAACCAGAAGAGCTTCAAATTGAAGCGGCAAAAAAAGCTGAATTTAATTTTATTGAAATTCACACGGGAAAGTATGCTCAATATCTTGATCCTTTAAAGAAATATGAAGAATTAGCCAGAATTAAAAAAGCAGCCGAATTTGCTTTAAATATCGGACTTAAGGTAAACGCAGGTCATGGATTAAATTATGAAAATACACGCGACGTAGCGAAAATAGAAGGAATTTACGAACTTAATATAGGTTATTCTATTATAACACATGCTATATTTACCGGTCTTGATAATGCCGTTAAAGAAATGCTTGATATAATTAAAACAGCCTGATTAATAAATAATTATAGGAAATAAAAATAAATAAGGTATAATAGGTTAAAATGCAAATTGTAATAATATTTAAAATAATAATACTTAAGGTTTTATAAGTGATTAGCGGAATAGGGATCGATATCGTCAGCATAGACAGGATTAAATCGCTAAAAGAAAATTATGGCGACAGATTCTTAAACAGAATTTTTTCAGCAGATGAATTAGATAATATTAACAAAATTAAACATAAGAATAAAATTGAACAAAAAATAGCAGGATTTTTTGCAGCAAAAGAAGCTTTTTTAAAGTCTTTGCATATCGGTCTTTTTTCTATTCCGTTTAATTCTATAAATGTTTTTAATGAGCAAAACGGAGCGCCTTTTTTACTTATAGATGATGAAATTAAAAAATTTATTTTAAATAAATATAACGCCAAAACAAATAAAATTAGTTTATCTATTTCTCATGACGATGGTTTTGCCGCAGCAATTGTTATATTAGAAAATTAAAAATATAAAATGAAATTATATTATTCGGAAAATTTAAAACAAATTGATTCTAAAACATACTCTGATTTTGGATATTCTGATGCCATTCTAATGGAAAATGCTGGTTCTGCCTGCTTTAGAGAATTTGTTAAAATTTATAATAATAATAATTTAAAGCGTGACAGTATTATTTCTGTTATTTGCGGTAAAGGAAATAATGGAGGAGACGGTCTTGTATTCTCAAGATATTTATTTAATGCAGGTTATAACGTAAAAACGGTTATAACTAACAATGCCGATAACTATACTGATGTTGCTAAATTAAATCTTAAAATATTAATTAAATTAAATGCTGAAATTATTTCTGTGATAAAAGAAAGCGATATTAGTATTTTATCAAGTTTATTAGATAAAACCGATATTCTTGCAGATGCAGTTTTCGGTATCGGTATTAACAAAGAAATTACAGGTTTTTATAAAAGTGTTATTGAAACTATTGAAAGCAAAAACAATTATGACGTGTTATGCATAGATAACCCCAGTGGTTTTAACACCGATAACGGTTTCTATATGGGAGCGGGCATAAAGAATAACATTAAAAAAATATTTACATTTGGCGGTTTAAAAGTCGGATTCTATTTAAATGAAGGAGAAAAGTTAAATTTACATGATAAAACAATATTAATAGATATAAACCATCCTCGGTATTTATTAGAAAAATATTATTCAAATATTGAAACTTTGGATGAAAAAAAAATAGCCGCTTATTTGCCGGAAAGGTTATCTTTTAACACAAAATTTGATTACGGCCATGTATTAATTATAGCAGGAAGTCCAGGAAAAACCGGGGCAGCCTATATGTCGTCTTTATCCGCATTTAAGGCAGGCGCAGGGCTTGTCACTTTGGCAGCGCCTTATGAATTAAATAATATTTTAGAAATTAAAACATCCGAAGTAATGACTTATCCTGTAATTAACGACGGTTCAGGCTATTTTAATATTAACGGAGTTGATGATATCGCCGAAAATTTGTTAAAAAATATAACCGCAGTTGTAATAGGTCCTGGAATCGGATTAAAAAAGCAGACAGCCGATTTTTTATATAATATTCTTGAAGTCATTAAAGTTCCTATTGTTATAGATGCCGACGGATTAAATTTAATTTCGGAAGATATGAATTTTTTTAAAAAATTAACCGCAAAAAATAAAAATATTATATTGACGCCTCATTATAAAGAAATGGAAAGGCTTACTAAAATAGACAGAAAAATAATAGAAAAAGACCCTGTAAAAATAGGCAGCGAGTTTGTTAAAGAATACGGCGTTTATTTGCTGCTTAAAGATTCCAGCATGTTTGTTTTTGACAACAACGCTAAAGATAAAGCAATTCAATATAAACATAGCTCATTGCTTGCAAGCGGCGGAAGCGGCGATGTTTTAAGCGGTTTAACAGGTTCATTTGCTGCTCAGGGTTTAGATTTATTTAAATCAATGTGTTTATCTTCTTATTTGTTAGTTTATTCCGCAAATAATCTTAGTTGCAAATTTGGCGAATCAGGGGCAGGGGCTGTTGAAATAGCTTTAAATATACCGAATTCTGTTAAATTATTAAAATATAATAATAATAATATAAAATAATAAAATTAATTTAAATAATTATATATTTCCAAAAATTGACGGCGGAAAATTTTTTTATATGAAAGAATTAAAGATTATAACATATATATTTAATATATAAACGAATAAGCAAATAATTTTAGGAGTGAAATTTATGATAAAAGCAAAAGATATAATGAGCACAGATTTGATAACCGTAAATAAAGATACTGATATCGGCATTTTATCTAAAATATTTATAGATAAAAAAATTAATTCCTTACCTGTAGTTGACCATGAAGGCAAACTAATAGGCATAGTATCGGAGACAGATCTGGTCTATCAGGATGCAAGTCTTCATATACCTACCGTTTTTACTATATTTGACAGTATTTTTTATCTTCAAAGTTCAAAACATTTTAAAGATGATTTGAAAAAAATAACGTCTTCTAAAGTAAAAGATATTATGACCGATAAAGTTATTTCAATTAAAGAAGATGATTCAATATATGATATTGCCACTATAATTACAGAAAAAAAATTTTATTCTATTCCGGTAGTTGACGATAATAATAAATTAAAAGGGATAGTTTCAAGATTTGATATAATAAAATCTATGACGGATGAAAATAAAAAGTGAATTTACCGTTTAAATATTTATCAAAGTTTCCTTCCGCAACGGAACAAATATCAAAAGAATTTGCAAGCATCATTTTTCAGGGAGATTTTATTCTTTTGAAAGGAAGATTGGGTGCAGGAAAAACAAAATTTGTTTCAGGATTTGTTAAAAATTTTTGTAATAACGCGGATAATAATATTGTAACAAGTCCGACTTTCAGCTTAATGAATAGATATTTTTGCAATGAAAGTATAGTAATAGATCATTTTGATTTTTATAGATTAAAAAATTTATACGATCTTGAAAATTCAGGTTTTTTTGATTCTTTGAACTCAGATTCTATTACAATAGCTGAATGGGGGGACAAAATTGATTTTGATTATAAAAATATTTTTAAAAATTATTATTTTGAAGTTAATATAATCGTGAATGAAGATGACAGTGAAGTTATAGATAATAAAAATACAGACAACGCAGATATAAACATAGATATACCCTTAAATAATAATAACACAGTTAATTTGCAGGATAATTTGCTTGAAAATTCATTCAAAAATTTATATAGACAAATAATTATTAATAAAAAATATTTATAATTATAAAAAGATTAATCTAAAAAACTGTAATTATAAATAAGTTTTAAATAAATTGATAAGTTTTAAATATAATTAATATATATATAAATAGACCATTAAATCACAGTCAGAAATTTTATTTTTTGAATTCCAGCTTTTGCGGGAATGACTTTGTATGCATTTAATTTTTAACCTATATAGTGTCATTTCAGCATAGACGAGGATCCAGTATTACTGTATGTTGTAACAGTCTTAATGATTCTTAACATTGATTTAAGGTAGATAATAAAGGGAAGCTATTATTATGGAAAATTTTGATATCTGCGTAATAGGCGGAGGTCCCGCAGGTTATGTTGCGGCATTAAAATCAGCGCTTAACGGTATGAAAATTGCTATAATTGAAAAAGATAAATTAGGCGGAACTTGCTTAAATAGAGGATGTATACCCACTAAAGTATTATACTCAAAAGCTAAATTTTTAAATAGTTTAAAATCTGGAGTAAGCGGTTTTCACATTGATAAATATAATTATAACTATGAAGATATAATAAGCTATAAAGATGAAGTTGTTTCGACATTGGTAAGCGGCGTAAGTAAATTGCTGAAAGCAAGGAATGTTAGTATTTTTAACGGCACAGCTTGTATTATATCTGCTCCCGACAAAAAAAATAATATTTCCGGAGTTATTAAAATAGTTGCTAAAATTCAAGAAAATAACAACAATAATAATAACAACAATAATAATATTAACGATAAAAATAGTGAATTAGAAATATCGGCTTCCAATATTATAGTTGCGACGGGTTCCTCCCCTGCTATGATTCCTGTATTTCATATAGACCATAACAATATTATTACTTCCGACGAAATATTAAATATAAAATCAGTACCGAAAAATATTGCCATTATCGGAGCAGGGGTTATCGGATGCGAATTTGCAAATATTTTTAACGAATTTGGTTCTAAAGTTACGATGCTTGAACTTTTACCGGCTATATTAAGCACGGAAGATAAAGAAATTTCTAAATTTACAAATAAAATACTGGTATCAAAAGATATTGAAATAAAGACTTCTATTGAAGTTGATAATATATCGGCTGATGGTAAAGGCGCAATTGTTTCGCTAAAAACAGGGGAAAAGATTAATGCGGAAAAAGTATTAGTGTCTATCGGCAGAACTCTTAACACTAATAATTTAGGTTTAAAGGAAATTGGAGTAGAATTGGATTTTAAAGGAAAAATAAAAACAGATGTTCATAATGAGACAAATATTGCTGGAATATATGCCTGCGGCGATATAATAGACGGTCCTATGCTTGCTCACAAAGCATCTTATGACGGCATTATCGCTTCTGAAAATATTGCAGGCAGAAAAATAGAGAAACAATATTCTATTTTGCCCTGGTCTATTTATGTTAATCCGCCTATCGGAACCGTCGGACTGAAAGAAGGCGATAAAGAATTAGAAAATATAAAATATAGAGTCGGACGTTTTTCTTACGGGGCTAACGGTATGGCTCTTGCTATGGAAGAAAAAGAAGGATTCTTAAAAGTTTTAACGGAAGAAAAAACAGGTAAAATTATCGGAGCAACGGGCATCGGTGCAGATATGCCCGAATTAATAGCCGAAATTACTGCTATTATGCACTTTAACGGAACAATAAAAGATGCCGAGTTTACTATCCATTCTCATCCCACATTATCTGAGATCGTTCCGGAAGCTGTTCTGGACTCAATAGGGGAGGCTATCCATAAATATAATCCGAGAATGGTGAAAAAATAATAATATAAAAAATTAAAATAAATAAATTAAATAATATTAAACATTTAAAATAAATAAAAGGTATGTTTATGACCATTATAGTGCAGAAGTTCGGCGGAACTTCAATGGAAAACATAGAAAGAATAAAACATGCGGCAACGCGTGTAATCGGCGAAAAAATTAAGAATAATGAAATTGTCGTTGTAGTTAGCGCAATGAGCGGGGAAACAAACAGACTTTTAGATCTTGCTCTTAAAATAGGCGGAAGCCATAACAACTTAGCAACCGATATGATAATTTCTACAGGGGAGCAGGTCAGCGCAGGGTTGCTTTCAATAGCTTTAAATAATGAAGGGTATGAAGCCGTGCCTATGCTTGCTCATCAAGTTAAAATTAAAACCGACGGGTCATATGGAAACGCGAGAATTTTTTCTATAGATATTGAAAATATAAAAAAAGAATTGGATAAAAATAAAATAGTAGTTGTTGCGGGTTTTCAAGGTATTGATGATTCAGGGTATATAACAACGTTAGGCAGAGGCGGTTCTGATACTACCGCAGTAGCGATCGCCGCCGCTTTAAATGCAGACAGATGCGATATTTTTACTGATGTGGAAGGGGTTTATACATCTGATCCTTCAATTGTTCCTGAAGCTCGAAGATTAGACAAAGTTTATTTTGATGAAATGATTGAAATGTCAAGCTTAGGCGCTAAAGTTTTGCAAATTCGTTCCGTTGAATTTGCAATGAAATATAAAGTTAACTTATTTGTAAAATCAACTTTTATTGATGGACCTGGAACTCAAATTAAATTTTCAAGTAAAGAGGACAGTATGGAAGAATTGCAAGTTTCAAGCGTTGCTTGCGATAAAGACGAAGCAAAATTATCTATAAGAGGTATTCCCGATAAACCGGGAATAGCGGCAGCTATATTTTCAAGTATAGCAGATGCGGGAGTAGTTGTTGACATGATAATTCAAAACATCTCCGTTGAAGGTTTTACCGATTTAACATTTACGGTTACCAAAAAAGACCTTAAAAAGACTTTAGAAATTACTCAGAATATCGGTAAAAAACTTAATGCAAAAGAAGTGTTGTCCGATGATAAAATTGCTAAAATATCGGCTATAGGGGTCGGAATGAGAAATCATTTTGGAACGGCATCTACTATGTTTTCGGCTCTTTCTAAAGAAAATATAAATATAATGATGATTTCTACTTCAGAAATTAAAATTTCATGCGTAGTTGAATTAAAATACGCGGAGCTTGCAACGAGAATATTACATGAAGCTTTTAATCTTGGATTAAAAAATAATAGCGATTGTAATAATAAATAATGACAAGAAAAATTCATAATAATGATAACAAGAATAAAAACAATTAATAAATTAATACAATGAAAACCGAAAAAGTTTTGAAAAATAAAGATTTTAATAGAAAAATTGAAATATACGACAGTACGTTGAGAGACGGAACGCAAGGCGAAGGTTTTTCTCTTTCTTTAGACGATAAATTGATTATAGCCGATATTCTTGATGAGCTTGGAGTGCATTTTATTGAAGGCGGCTATCCTTTATCAAATCCGAAAGATAATAAATTTTTTGAATTGTCGTCAAAGAAAAAATATATAAATTCTAAAATAACAGCTTTTGGCAGCACTAAAAAGAAAAATTCTAAGGCATCTTCAGATGCAGGTCTTTTAACTTTATCTGATTTAGACGTGAAATATGTAACTATTTTTGGAAAATCATGGGATTTACATGTTAAAGAGATTTTAAAAGTATCATATGAAGAAAATTTAGAATTAATTGCCGATTCTATAGAATTCTTAAAACAAAGCGGCAAAATTGTTTTCTTTGATGCAGAACATTTTTTTGACGGTTTTAAAAATAACGAAGAATATTCCGTTAAAACTATTAAATCGGCATTATCTTCCGGAGCCGAAAAAGCCGTGCTTTGCGATACTAACGGCGGGACTTTACCTTATGAAATTTCAAATATAATCAATAAATTATCAGATTATTATAATATTGACTCTGATAAATTAGGTATTCATGCGCATAATGATACCGATTGTGCTGTTGCGAATACTATTTTTGCTGTTTTAAGCGGTATTAGCCATGTTCAAGGCACAATAAACGGTTATGGAGAAAGGACCGGAAATGCAAATTTATCGTCTATAATACCTAATCTTGAATTAAAATTAGGATTTCATTGTATTTCCAAAAATAAATTAAAAAATTTAACTAAAGTATCGCATCTTATAGATGAAATATCTAATAATATTCCTGTAAAAAACAAAGCTTATGTGGGGGAAAGCGCATTTGCCCATAAGGCGGGAATGCATGCAAATGCCGTTCTTAAAAATCCTTCATCTTACGAGCATATTGACCCTTTATTAGTCGGTAATGCCCGCAGATTTTTAATATCGGATCTTTCAGGAAAAGGAAATATTGAAGCTAAAGCAAAAGAACTCGGTTTTGATTTAAGCCGCATAAATGAAGAACAGGAAAAAGAATTGCTTAATAAAATTAAGGAAATGGAAAATTATGGGTTTAATTTTGAAAGCGCAGACGGTTCATTTAAGATGCTTCTTAATAAATACTCGTCTAAAAAATATAATAATTATTTTAAATTGATTTCTTTCAGGGTTGTAATTGAAAAAAATACGCTTCAAAATAATATTGAAGATAACGAAAATAATTATAATATTTTAAGCGAAGCGGTCGTTATGCTTGATATTAACGGTAATATTGAACATACGGTAGCGCTCGGAGACGGTCCGGTTAACGCTCTTGATAATGCCTTGAGAAAATCTTTATTAAAGTTCTATCCTGTATTAAATGAAATGAAATTATCGGATTTCAAAGTTAGAGTAATAAATAGCAGTAATATGAAATCAGGAACAGGGTCTTTTGTAAGAGTTTTAATAGAATCTTCGGATAAAACTTCTAAATGGACGACTATCGGCGTATCCGAAAATATTATAGAAGCAAGTTATCAGGCTTTAGTCGACAGCATTAATTATAAATTAATCAAAGAAAATATATAAATTGGTTTATTATTATTTTTTAAATTAAATTTGATATATATATTTAATTTTAATAAATTATTTTATTTTATTTATTTTATTTATTTTATTTATTATTAGATTGTGCCAAAAGTTTTATAATTACCTTAATTAATATAAGAATTTGGATATAAATATAAAGAAAAATTTATGATAGATTTTGATAATATTAAAGAAAAAGGATTTTTAAAAGCATTTGTTTTAACATGGAAAAAATCTCTTTTTTCTCCTGAAATTTTTTTTGGAGAAATAACATCCGACGACAATGTATTACATCCATATTTTTATGCGGTTATTTTTGGCTACGTAAATCTTGTATTTTCTTTTTTTTGGGAAATATTTTTCTTTAAAATAGGTTTTTATTCAAATTATTCATTTTTGCCAAAGATTCCGTTATTGTTTGCGCATAAAGATACTATTACTTTATTTATAATTTTTGGGATATTAATATTATTAATCTTCTTTGGAATTTTGTACAGCTTATTTTTATTGCTATTAGGCGCTATTTTACATGGTTTTATTCGTTTGTTCGGAGGCAAAAAACATTTTAGATATACATTCAGGATAATTTGTTATACGGCAGGGGTTAATATTTTTTCTATAATGCCTATATTTGGCTATAATATAATTTTAGCATGGTTTTTTGCTCTGACGGCAATAGGAATTAAAAAAACGGAGGGTATTTCTACCGCAAAATCAATTATTATAGTTTTGCTGCCTTATATTTTTATATCTCTAATTATGATAACATTTATAATTAAAATAATTACGACGAGGAGTTAATTTTTATAATCTTATCAATTATATTAGTTGTCGATTTTTCATTAACATAATCTATAAAAACTACTTGACCGCCGTATGATTTAACTATATCGGATCCTGCTACTTCTTGATTTTTGTAGTCTGAACCTTTGACTAAGTAATCGGGCTTAATTTCATTTATTAAATTATACGGCGTATTATCGTTAAATATAACAACAAAATCTACAGGTTTTAAATTTGAAATTATATAAGCTCTGTCATCTTCAATAATGACCGGTCTATTATTGCCTTTTAGTTTCTTAACAGACGAGTCGCTATTGAGACCTACAATTAAAATATCGCCTAATTTTTTTGCTTTATTAAGGTATATGACATGTCCGGCATGAATAATATCAAAACATCCGTTGGTAAAAACTATTTTTTTTGATTTATTTTTAAGTTTGGCGACTATTACATTCAACATTTCTATATTATTAATAATTCTATTCATTTCTAAAATTTATTGCCGCTGAAAATCGAAAAAAACTAATTAATTATAAAATAAATTTGTAGAAATTATCAATTTATTTTATTTTTTATTTTATTAAATTATTACTGATACTATCAGTATTATCGGTAAAAAATGATTAAAAAATAAACCCCGCACTATTAAATTATTAATTATAATAGTGCGGGGAAAATGGAGAAAAGAAATACATATAATTCATTATATAATAAATTTAAAAACCATGTCAATAAAAATCTTTGCCCCAAAATTGCCGATAGAAAATAAAAATTTTATCGCAGATTAAGGTTAAAAAATATACTTGAAATTTATTAACAATAAATGTTAATCTAAATAGATTATATTATAAATATTAAGGAGCAAATAAAGATTGATTATAGTATAGTTATGTGTAATAAATGTTAATCTATATATAGATTATAAATAGTTTAACAATAAATAATTTTAAAGGAGAGGTGTCCGAGAGGCCGAAGGAGCATGACTGGAAATCATGTATAGATGTGAGTCTATCGAGGGTTCGAATCCCTCCCTCTCCGCCAGATTGAAAAGTCTTAATTTTCTGTTTAATTATTAAAATAATATAGTAAAATATTTAGATGTTTGATAATTAATATAATGTTGCCATTACGGAGGTATAAAAAATGTTTGGTTTTTCTCCCATAATTATTTTTGTATTATTACTAATCGTAGTTTTAATATTTGGAGTAGGTAAACTGCCTGAACTAGGAAGCGGCATAGGAAAAGCGATTAAAAATTTCAAAAGAGGCGCATCGGGAAAAGATGAAATAGATGTAACTCCTGAACCGGTTAAACATAAAATTAAAAAAATATCGGCAGCTCCTCGAAAATCGACTAAAAAAACAGCTTCAAAAAAAATTTCAGATAAACAAAGCGTAAAAGTAAAAAAAGCTCAATAATAAAAAAATAAAAAACAATTACGGATTATTAATCTGCTATTATTAAAAGCGTAAAAGTAAAAAAAGCTCAATAATAAAAAACAATTACGGATTATTAATCTGCTATTATTAAATCGGATATATATAAGAGATAAATAAGGCAAAACCTGTATATCTCAATTATATTTCATTGTAAGTTTTTTATTTATAATTTATATTTAACGGCTAAAAGAATAAAGATAAAGATAAATAATAAGATATTTTTATTTTTTCTTTATCGCATAAAAATGACTGACATTCACTGAAAAATTTTTAGTATCGGTAGGCACATTAAGAAAAACAACCATAAATCTTATAGGGTGTTGAGGCAATATTTCTAAATCGGACATATTATTTCCGTTTTTATTTTGCAATGCCAGATTTATTGAAACGTTAGACATCGTTTTTAGTTTATTTATATTTATGAAATTTCCTGCATAAATATACTTTGTCGCTAAAATTATATTTTTTGAACTATACAGATTGGATTTTAATTTTACGAACCCGATTGGAAATTTATTGTTATTTGATAAAAATCCGGTTATTAATAAATTATTTTCAGGCAATGTTTTAGATCTATAAAGTTTTGTCTTTAAATTAAAAATTTTTATGTGTATATCGTTATCAGGATATAATGTTTTAATAATGTAATATATAGAAATAATCACCGCTATAGATAAAAAAATATAAAATATTTTCTTGCCTATAGTATTATGTCTTACTTCTCTATTTCGGTTATTTTCTTTTTGAAATTTATTGTCTTCAGAACTTTCCGATGATTTTTTTCTTACATTTCTGCCGTTTATATTTTCGCTAAAATCATTTAGCGAAAAATCTATATCTTTATTTTTATCTTTACCTTCCGGAAGATTATCGTCTCCCAAAGTCCAGCGTTCCATATTTTTTGTATTTGTAATAATTTTGATTAATTTTTATTACTATATTATTTCATTATATTTTTATTATCATTATATCATATTTTTATTTGATTTTAATTAAATTTTTATTTTAATCCATTGAAATATCATTGATAGTTTCTATGGATGAATCAAAGTACTTCGCAATATTACTTATCAATAGTTGACGTTTTTTTTAAAATAGGTTATATATACTGTATATATCTAATAAATATAAATATTAATTTAATTGCTAAAGTAAATACAATTGAAGTTTACAGCTAAGTAAGACATTATAAAAGACGCTTGCAATTTTGCAATGTACAAATACTATGGAGTTTATACCATTGAAAGAAAATAAAAAAATATATTTTATCGGTAGTTTATTTTTAATCATCAGTGTATTAATTGCAGGTGTTTTATTATTCGCGGGTCCAATTCCTATAAAAAACATTTCCGATTTTAATTCAAACCTTTTATTGAAAACAACAAAATTAAATAAAGATATAAGACACATTAAAAGCAGCATAGGAAAAGTTATATATTACAGCGGTTTACAACCTTCACAATTCCAAAAAATACATTTTAAAACAGCTTTAAATAACTTAAAATCGTATTTAAAAAAAACAAATAAACAATATAAAAAACTTGATATATTTATTAAAAAAAATAGCGTATTTTTAAAACATAACAGTGGTGTTATAGTATATTTTAACAAATCATATTTTAAGTGGAAAAATATCAGCGAACCTATTCTAAAAATAATTATAAAATATCCTGAATATATATCGTCTAAAATATCCTATAAGCTTTTTCTAAAACATACCTTTTATATTGCTCATTTGTCTACTGCAAGGATTATCAAAGATACAAAACTATACTTTAAGAAGCTTATCGACATCGCTATTTATACAACGATAGCGGGTATTATTATCATATTGTTTCTCGGCATTTTATTTATTTATTATACTAATAAGTACTATAATTCGCTAAGATATATTTCGTTTTATGATCAGTTAACCAAACTTCCAAATAAAAATCTCTTCATTCTCACCGTTAATGCCTACCTTAGCAGTAGAGAATATAACGAGAAAAGACTTAATGCTTCTCTTATAATAATTGATTTTTATAAATTATCCTATATCAACAATACTTACGGATATGATGTCGGAGACAAACTTCTGCAAATTTTTTCAAGAAGATTAAATAAAGTTATGAAAGATGGAGATATAATTGCAAGGGTAGGAGGAAATAAGTTTGGTATATTATTTGTTGGTTTGCAAAATAGAGAAGATACTTTGCAGATAATTAATAGAATAAAAGAAGAATTTAAAACCCCTTTATATCTAAATGAAATTGACATTGTAAACGAAATTCGGCACAGATCATATCATAACCTGAGGAGCGAACCTGGTAGCGGCGGACAGGAGACACTTGATTTAAAAGGCGGAGGCTGCGGTTTAAAACCGCCAAAAACAGCGTGCAATGATACTGAGATTATTGATTCGGAAAATAGTTCTGCGTCGTTCAATATTTCTTTTACCATGGGTATATCTAACTGTCCAAGTGATGGGGAAAATGCAGGGGATCTTCTAAAATCAGCTGATATTGCTCTTTCAAACGCAAAAGAGCAGGGAGAAGGAGAATACGAATTTTTCAAATCAGAAATGAATGAAAGGGCATCTGAGTTCTTATTGATGAAAAATAGAATATTAAACGCATTTAAAAACGATGAGTTTTTAATCTATTATCAGCCTTATTTTAACATAAAAACAGGCAAAGTAAGCGGTATGGAAGCTCTGGCAAGATGGAACAGTCAAGACATCGGTATTATACCTCCGGTTAAATTCATTCCTATTATTGAGAAGATGGGTTTTATAAGCATAAGACAGTTTGAAAAATTTTTAATAGATACAATTTGCAGGGACTTCAAAGAGCGGGAAGAGAAAGGCTTTAACATCGTGCCTGTTTCCATGAATATATCGCCTGTCAGCTTTAGAAAAGAAGGTTTAATAGATATGATAGTTTCTTCGTTAGACAGATACAAAATTGATCCGTCAATGCTTAATATTGAAATAACGGAAGGTCTATTTATACAAAACTTTGATTATGCACTTAAAATATTAAATGCATTTAAAAAAAAAGGGATTAAAATTTCTAT
>DAHXMB010000128.1:0-14746 GCA_027365695.1 Candidatus Acididesulfobacter sp.
GTCTGTTGTATCAACTAATACCATAGTCGTTGAAAAAAGCAGGGGCAGTATCATAATATCTATTAATGGATGACCTGCAGCTGCTAAAGTGCCGCCAAGTCCAAGTATCACAGCTTCAGTACCCGTGTCAAAACCTAAACCGAATAAAAGACCGACAAAATACATTTGATATGTATTTTTTATTATATTAAACAATTTTTTAAAATACCTGTTCATAAACCCTCTTTTAGAGAGCTCTTCTTCAAATTTATCATTGTAATCTTTATAATGTTTAGCAAGTTTTATAATACTTAAAAGGATTATCAGGTTCATAAATCCTAACAAATACAAAAAACCGGCCGAAAATCCCGTGCTTAAAACGGTTAATATATTGGTATAATACAACGGTAGAATTTTATCTATTTCTCTTCCGGTTAGCGCTATCAAAAAAACTAATATTATCACCGACGTAGAATGCCCCAAAGAAAAGAAAAATCCTGTTGTTACCGGTTTTTTACCTTCGTTCATTAATTTACGGGTAGCGTTATCAATTGCGGAAATATGATCGGCGTCAAGGCCATGCTTTGCGCCAAGAACAATAGCCAAAACCCCTAAACTCAGAAACATTGGATTAGCGCTAAGCCTTAAAAACAAAATGGTTACCGAAGGGATAAATAAAAATAAAATTAAAGAATAAAGAAGAATTATTCTAAATTTGACATCTTTTGGCATTTAGCAAACCCTCCCACAGACTCATTTATATTGTTAGCTAAGCAAATATAATCAGTTTTAATACATTTTAATACATTTGTTTAGATTAAAATAATATTACAGTATATAAAACTTAAAAATAGATGAATATTCTTAATAGCAGTTTTTTAAAAACATAAACATGTTATATACAATTTGCCAGATTGAATCGTCATTAACAATCTATCTTAACCAACCTTTATTGCAATGAATTCAATAAAAACCTATTCTCATTGAACTATTTCGAAAAATAAACAACTACTATAATTCTTCAAATCATTGCGACAACCATAACCGCGCTATTATCTTTACCCATGTTGTTCCTGTCTAAGTTCCTGTTGCAGTGAGCGCATTGCAAGTTCACGACCCCGTACCATGTAGCCATGCACCGCAGGCGGAGATAAAAACAATTTATTAACCGTACCTCCGCAAGCGGGACATTTCGGACTACATGCATTAATAGGATGTATTGCTTCAAACTGCATATTACATCGGATACATTTATAGTCATAAATTGGCATCTAAAACCACCTTTATTTAATTGTCTTACCCAGTTTTTTTAAACATCGCAAGATATTTGCCGTGTAGCAATTATATTGCGATGTCAATCAATGAATTACGAGTTTTAGAGAAATCTATTTCCATCTAGGAGGCTGATTAGACTTAACGCCAAACGGAGCAGAGGTGACATCCGGTATTAAAGTGCGTTTTTCAGCTCCTACCCCCACCATCGGCGCCCTCAGACGGCGTGTTTCAACTTCCCATATCCAGCCGCTGATTACAACATCTTTTGGTATTAGCGGATGGTTCTTGAAAGTTTCTACCGTCTTAATACATGCTTCATCTACATCATCCATCATTCCTATCCACTTGGCAAAAGCTCCTTTTTCTAGCTTTAACTCCGGTAGTGTCGGATCCAATACAATATTGTCCGTATTAATACCCTTGTCGCGGAAATATTTCTCCAAATCATGTGCATTTGCAGATAACATCCCGCATTGGGTATGTTCCAGAATAACGATTTCTTTAGTACCGAAAAAATTACATGTCAGCATAGCCGAGCGGATTGCATCGTCTGTTGCAATACCTCCTGCATTCCTGAAACAATGTGCATCGCCTCCGCCGGCAGGTGAATCTACATGGATTCCAAGCGCTTCATCCACAGGCAAACGTTCGTCCATGCAGGCAAGTACCCATAAACTACAATTGTTGTGTCCCTCTGGTCCATGCTGACGGCGTTTAGCCCAGTAATCGTAATCACTAACTCGTTTGTCCAGTTTCTCTTTAAGTGTTGCCATTTTTAACCTCCTTAGTTTTTAAATAATTACTAAACTTAGAGAAATTTAAATATCTCTCTTGTTTTTATCTAAATGATGCAAATCTCATGCCATCTTGTTTAACCTGCTATAACTACTGTGTTGAAGGGACTTATATAAAAATTTATGAATTTAATATTATAAGAATTGAACTTTTAATTCTTAATTTAAAAATCAAAATATTACAAATCCATATATTTTATTAATAAAGTATGTTGAACTAATTGTTCATAAATAAGAACTTACATTACATTAAAGAAATAATATTTTAAATTTTGATTTATAAATATCGCAGATATAAAAGTTAAATAATAAAATTATTACGTAAACTAAATCTATGATATAATTTCTAATATAAATAAAGTTATCCAATGCTATATATTCATTAATTGTGCAAAATTTAATATTTTTAACATCATTAATATGCCGGATATAATATTTCAAGAACTTAATCCCCTTATATTTTTGCAAACATTTATTATTCAAAACATTAACATTTCAGGGGAATTTAAAGACAATATCCATGATAGAATCGAGTTTATAGGATTAACAGCGGCATGTTGTTTTGAAAAAGCTTACCGTCAATCTATGAATATTGAAAATGACATTAATCTAAATGATTATGCGGAAATGATCATAGCAATAAAAAATAAAATTGGAGGAAATTTTTCAAGAACATCCAGCGACAAAAATTACATCGGTATTATTAATACCCGTTGTCCTTTCGGCGACGCCGTTAAACAAACTCCTCAATTATGCAAAATGACATCGAGCGTATTTGGAGGAATTGCGGCAAATAATTTTGGATATTCAAAGGTGGTTTTTAAAAAGCGTATTGCAGCAGGAGATAAAAGGTGTGAGATGCTAATATTTACAGATCCTTCATTTGCTTTGAATCTTGACGGCGATGAATTCCATAAATTCTCTCAAGAATCCATGAATTATTTTTCCGATAAATCTACTAAAATTGAAAAAATTAAGGAAAACTGGTGTTTTCCTATAATGTCAGATATAAAATCTCACGATGTCGACTCTCATATTAAAAATACTATCGTAGCTTCTTCAAAATCTATGCGCGATATAATTAAAATCGTAAAACAAACCGCTGCTACTACGGCAACAATTTTGATAACAGGTGAAACAGGCGTTGGAAAAGAAGTAATTGCAAGGACTATTCATAATTTTAGTCTTCGCAGAAATGAACCATTTATCACTGTTAATTGCGGTGCTATTCCTGAAAATCTTGTGGAGAGTGCTTTATTTGGACATGAAAAAGGGGCATTCACAGGAGCTTATCAGGTTCATCACGGTTTTTTTGAAAGAGCTTGCAGAGGAACACTTTTTTTAGATGAAGTAGACAGTTTGCCTTTGTATGCTCAGGTTAAGCTCTTGCGAGTGCTTCAGGAAAAGGAATTTGAAAGAGTGGGCGGAAAATCTTCTTTATCAACGGATGTTCGTATTATAGCCGCATGTAATGGAGAAATTGAAAAAATGGTAACGGATGGAAGGTTTAGACAAGACCTTTATTATAGAATTAATGTTATTCATATTCACATTCCTCCTCTTCGCTTAAGGCAGGATGATATTCCACCGTTAGTAACACATTTTTTGAATAAATTAGCTGTTAAATACTGCAGGAATATTCCAAAAATTACCGACGAATCGATGAATATTCTGATAAAAGCAAAATGGTCAGGCAATATAAGGGAATTGGAAAATATTCTTGAGCGTTCATTTTTACTTTCCCAAAATGGCATTATATCTGGAGAAATATTAACGTCGTCTTTTAAAAGCGAGCAGGGCGATGATATTATAAAAATTCCACATTCCACTATAAAAAACTTAAAAACACTTAAAAAAGAAACCGTTAGGAGTATAGAAACTCAAATCCTTGAAAAAATTTTAACGGAATCAAACGGTAATATACCTGAAGTAGCCAAACAGTTGGGTATTTCAACAAGAGCTATATATAAAAAACTTAAATTGAATCTTATTAATCCTGAAAAATATAGGCATTAAATATAATAGACCCAAAAAAATATACACGGTAAAAAGCTTAAAAACAGAAAAATTATGACCCAAAATTTAATGCAAAAGTGATATAAAACGCCTAAAGGCATCTATAAACCGTACGAAACAACCAAAGGAAATAAAAACATAAGGTCTTAGTTGCATCCGAATACATCGTCAACTTCGGGCATAAATCTAAACTATTATAAAGCTTCTTTTTTAAGAATCTCTTCTATTTTTTTTTTATTATTGTTTTTTGAGATAAACAATCAGATGGCATAAATATTTTCAATATCATTTCTTCAGGACCATGCAATTCTTGATTATCATTTCCCGCTTTATTACATTGATTATCCAATCCAAAACATAGGTATTTTGCTAAGCTTTCTTCTTTATTATGATTCTCCTTATCTATAACTTTTAAATTAACTTGTTCTTCATCTCCAAATACAAGAGGAGATATTTTTTTGTAGTATATAAAATTAAATAAAAAAGATATTTTTTGTTTCGTAATGATTTTTTATTTTAATTATTTTATTAATAATTTCATCTTTGTTTGAGTTAAAGTTATAATATTCTAAAAGATTGATTTAACATCAGAAACTATGAATATATTTAACATAGAAGTTAAAGTTGTAATATTCTAAAAGATTGATTTCAAAAGCGCGTTTATATAAATCCCTTTTTCTGAATCTTTGGATTTTAGAAGATATTTTCGATAATTTTTTATTAAATAATTCAAAAATAAAAGTTTCATCTATACTTATATGTCCAACGGCATCAACTGAAAAAATGGCAGAATCAAAAAGAGTGCCAACGTTATTATAAACTTCAAAAATTATTTCTGAAAGCATAGTATCTGTTATGTCTCTTATATGATGCTTATAGACATTGGAATACATCTTAAGGGGTGAGGTTATTATTGAAAAAATTATTGACAAATATTAAATAGAGTGGTAGTATATAAACATAAAGACCTTATACTTGAATTGTCACCGTATGGTGTGCGTTTGCAGGTAACCCTGCAATAGAGATAAGGTCGCCTTAATAAGGTTATATTACTTTCCGAATTTCCATTCATTTTCTATTCTTTTGGCAATTTTACTTTTGTACAAATCTTTATCTGTTTTGTCGTCGTAATATGAACGATGTATGGAACCAGCTACCATATCCGCTAACTGAATTAAGACATTTTCTTTAGAGTCGATAATCTTTAAATTGGTAAATATTATTTTCTTCGGACCGTTAAGCTCTTTGCGTAAATAATTATTCATAGCCTGTTTTAATTTACGGTCGCCATGTCCGTCTATCCTTATTTTTGCGTTGGTTATAGTATTATCGTTATGTTTAAGAACCATTTTTATTGTGTAATTATAAAAGGATTCTTTTGATCTTCTCAATTCTTGTCCATAAATATTATTCTTTGGCATTACGATGGCCCTTACCCTAAATTTGGAATCGGCAATAGTATCGAGGAACATACAACGGAAATCTTTGCTGCATTTGTTAAATTTAAATTCGAATTTATCCGTACGGTTTAATTTTTGTCTTAATCTTTTAATTTTTAGCGCTGTTTCTTCGGCATCCAGCGGATCGTCAAAAATAACTAGCGCAATAACAAATACCGCAGATGAACCCTTTGTTACCTTAAATCCTGGATCGCCTGAATCATCAATGAATATAATCAATAAAAATCTCCTTATGCATGAATCATTTAAAATAAATAGTATCACATTTCTTAGCCTATTGACAAATATTTCCGCCGGCTGCATATGTCTGCGTCGAGCCGATTTAAAATAGAATACCAAACTGCCTATTGGACCATTATAACGTCTTAACCCAACTTCACCGCTAAAGCCCAAAAACCGTTGATATTCCTATATCTCATTTTTTCTATGGGGGCTACATGATATTTTTAAATAAAAATTTGAAATAAAATTGCTGGATATGCAACGCAGGAGATAATAAATGAAAATATTATTAATCAACAGTAATTAATAAATATAATTACTATATCATATGAATATCTTATGTCAAGTAAACAATATATCTATGTTCTAGCAAAATGATAATGTCACTTATTAGCAAAGTAAAAATGTCCCCTTTATAAAATAATGCTATAAAATATCCTTCTGTAATTTATTAACGGGAGGATACAATGGCAAAGGACATTATCATGGCAACGCCAGCAGAGCTAAACAGGCTCCACGTAATTAAAAAGATTTTGGAAGGGGGCATTACGCAAGTCAAGGCGGCAGAAAGGCTTTCGTTATCCGTAAGGCAGATAAAAAGATTAGTAAGAAAAGTAAAATTAACCGGCGACGTTGCCGTTGTCCATTCCTCAAGAGGAAAGCCTTCGCATAGAAAACTTTCCGATGAGATTAAAACAAAAATGTTAAATTTATATAAAGAGAAATATTCTGATTTCGGCCCTACGCTGTTTTGTGAAAAGCTCCACGAACTTCACGGTATAGATATAAGCAAAGAAACGGCAAGGGAATGTTTATTAAAAGAAGGATTGTGGAAAAAGGCAAGAAAAACCGGAATCCGCAAACAGTTAAGGGAAAGAAAACAATGTTTCGGCGAAATGCTCCAGTTAGACGGCTCTCATCACGACTGGTTCGAAAAAAGAAGAGATAAAGCCGTTCTTATGGCTTTTATAGACGATGCCACCGGCATGGTCTATGCCCTATTTTACGAATACGAAGGAACCATTCCCGCAATGGACTTATTAAAACAATATATAGAAGGATACGGCCTTCCTATGAGCATTTACTCCGACAGGCATACCACGTATAAATCGACGGATAAAAATAAAGAGGCGTTAAGCCAGTTCGGAAGAGCACTGGAAGAACTCGGAATAGAATTAATACACGCCAATACGCCGCAGGCCAAGGGCAGGATAGAACGATTGTTCGGCACCCTTCAGGACAGGTTGGTTAAAGAAATGAGACTAAAAAATATAAGCGATATCGAAACGGCGAATAGCTTCTTAAAAGAATATCTGCCTGTTTTTAACTCTAAATTCAACGTAATTCCCTTCGATAATACCGACGTCAATATTAAAATAGACAAAACCGTAAATCTTGACGATTATCTCTGCGTTAAGCAGGAAAGAACCGTTAAAAACGATAACACGATATCCTACAACTCTAAATTATATCAATTAGAGCCGGGAATAAGGGCTAAAAAGGTGACTGTGGAAGAACACATGGATGACACCATACATATAAAGCATAACGGCATATCTCTTAAATACAAAGAGATAACAAAAAGACCGGTTAAGATAACGGAGAAAGTAATCAAAATAAGAAAGAAATACATACCTCCTGCGGGTCATCCATGGAGAATGACGTTTAAGGAATATTTTCAACCTAAACTTTATCATATGGCGGACGAAAAATGAATCCCTGCGCAAACTCTTTCGCTACGCTTCAAGAGTATTGCTACGGGTTTTCGTCCGCCCTTAACAGTATATTAATTTTAACCGAAAGGGGACATTTTTACTTTGCTAAGAAGGGGACATTTCTATTTTGCCTTGACAGTAAACAATATATCTATGGGGGGCTACAAACGTATTTTAGATAAAAAACACCCGCAAACCCGCATAAGTTAGTTTATTATTGGTTGATTTAGGGGTATTTTTATGAATTTTTAGGTAGGGATTGGTGAAGTTGGGTTAAATAAATTTATTTTAGGCATCCTAAAAAAATCTCTTGACATTCCACTATACTGGATAGTTTATAATTAAATTATAAACTGAGTTAGCAATATAAATATTAATATAATTGATAATTAGGGAGGTGATTAAAATGAGCGAAAAACGTAAGGTGGAAGTCTTTACTGCCGATTGTCCGATTTGCAATGAAACAGTTAAACTTGTAAGGGAACTTTCATGTCCAAGCTGTGATGTGACGATTTATGATTTGCGTAAAAATGGGATTGAAAAGGCAAACGAATATGGAATAAATTCCGTTCCTACCGTTGTCGTGAACGGAAAAATCCTTGACTGCTGCAAAAGAGGCAAGCCGGCAGCGGAAGATTTGAAGACAGCCGGAATAGGAAAGCCTTTATAAACCGCAAAGTGATATTAAAATTTAATTTAAAAATGCCCAGCTCCGCGGGGCAAAGGAGATTTATCATGAGAGCTTTTTTAGGAAAGTCTTTTGCATTTACGGCATTAGTTCTATTTTTTCTGATATTTTCAACAAGTATTGCATCTGCAAATATGGAACATAAACCGGTTAAAGAAATTATTCATAATAGCGCCGCCGGCTGCCCGATGATGAAAGGAATGATGATGCAAGGAATGATGAGTAAGAGCAGCTGCCCGATGATGAAAATGATGAGCGCAAAAACCGCTTCTTGTCCTATGATGAAAATGATGGGAACGATGAATGGCGAAAGACACAATATGAAAATGAATAAAAAAATGTAAAAATTAACAGGCTGCGGCGAAATCCTTGCAGAATTGAAAACATTTCACTGCTTGGATTTGCCGCTTTCTTTACGGAGTTTTTATGAAAAGATCTTCTATAGGAGACTTATCAAAAAAGTTTAACATTAATGCCAGGACAATCAGATTTTATGAATCTATAGGAATTTTGCCCGAACCTGCAAGGGGGGAGAACGGATACAGAATATATGATGATAAATCTTTTGAAAGAATCGACTTTATTATAAAAGCTAAAAATCAGGGTTTTAAACTAAATGAAATTAAAGAAATTATTAATCTTTACGATGAAGGCAAAAAACCCTGCGCTTATACAAAAAGCTTAATAAACAATAAAATAAAAGAAATAGAACTGAAGATAAATGACCTTAAGGAATTAAAGATAAAGCTTAAAGAACGTTTAAAGCAAAAAACGGACGATTCGGATTCTTCAATTTGCCCTGTGATTGGAAAAAATAACAATAATTAAAAGATTATCTAATTTTTAAAACGCCGGATTCTTATAATCCGAAAGGGTTATTAAGACATCCGGCGTGTTTATTATAAAATTTAGTTGACAATTAATTCATTTTAGTTGACAATAATACATATATAAGTTGTCAATCTCAATGATTAATGTTGACAAATAAACAAAGGGAGTTTCAATGACCAAGGTAAGCAGGAAAGGAGAGGATATCAGGCGTTATATCCTTGAACATATCGAAAAACATCCGAATGACATCAGTAAAATAACTGCCGAACATTTCGGAATTACCAGACAGGGAGTTAATAAATATCTACAAAAACTGTGTTTTGAGCAGGTATTGACAAAGTCGGGGAAAACTCAAGGCAGCACTTATAAACTTGCGGCTTTGTCGGAATGGCGGGAAAGTTTTCAAATAACTACGGATCTGGCCGAGGATCTGGTATGGACTAATTCTATCCGTTCCGTCGTTTCTTCGTTGCCGGATAATGTTTTAGATATCTGGCACTACGGATTTACGGAAATGTTTAACAATGCGATAGATCATTCCGGCGGTTCCGAAATTTTAATAGTAATAAAAAAAAATGCGGTTAATATGGAAATGTTACTGATTGATAACGGGGTAGGTATTTTTAATAAAATTAAAACGGAATTAAATCTTCTCGATGAACGACATGCCATTTTTGAATTACACAAAGGGAAACTTACGACGGATCCTAAAAACCATATGGGAGAAGGTATTTTTTTTACATCCCGTATGTTTGATTCATTTGATATTCTTTCAGGAGGTGTTTTTTTTAGTCATAAGTTTGGAGACGACAGAGATTGGATTCTGGAAAACGATAAATTTTCTACGGGAACTGCCGTATGGATGGAGTTAAATAATCATACTGCACGCAATACGAAAAGTGTTTTCGACCAATTCACGTCCAAAACCGATTATGGTTTTAATAAAACGGTAGTCCCCGTAAAATTAGCCCAATACGGAAACGATAAACTGATTTCCCGTTCCCAAGCCAAAAGGGTCCTTGTGCGGGTGGAACTTTTCAAGATAGTTATATTTGATTTTAAAAACGTGGATTATATAGGACAAGCTTTTGCCGATGAGATATTCAGAGTATTTACCCAAAATCACCCTGATATCGAATTAAATGTAATTAACATAAATCCCGAAATAGAAAAAATGATTAAAAGAGCAAGGAATGCGGGTTTATGAATAAAAGCCGCTTTTGAAGATATAAATATGAGATTAAAGAATTTAATTGATATTATTATTAGATTAAGAAATAATTATAACAGATAAATATTGCGGGGTTATGTTTGCTGCATAATATAATTCCCCAATATTGCAAAAAAAAATTGTTTTATTTTTAGTGGGGTGGATGACAGGGCTTGAACCTGCGACAACCGGAGTCACAATCCGGGACTCTACCAACTGAGTTACACCCACCGTAAGGTATTTCATATTTAATGCCAATTGAAATAATTTTAATATTTATTAAAATATATGTCAATCTTTTAAAAATAAAATTAGTCTAAAAAAAACCGAAACCGTCTATTCCCAATGACTTGCCGGCACCTGAGAATATAATAACTAATTCGCATATTATAAACGTCAGATTAATGCCGAGATTTGCGGAAGATATCCAGTACATTGCCAGTAAATAATTTAAATTTAAAAAAATTCCTATAACCGCAGCTATCGGCGTTAAAAATCCGACGGCAAGAAGAAGTCCAGCAGTCAGCTCTCCTATAACAATTAATAAAGCAAATAAAAATGAATTTGGAATAACATAACTGTTTAAAAAATTAGAATACCATATAATAGGGTCATGCCCTGCAAAAAAAGCTATCTTATTATGGAAAGAAGAAAAAAAAGACGGGTTTAATTTGAAATGAACCGCATATAGAAAAAAAATTCCTATATAAATTCTAAGAAGTCCCGCCCATAGATTTCCGTTTTTTATATTCATAATAACCAAAAATATATTTAAATTAGATAATATTTGATTATAATATTTTTTAAAAATGAAAATAAATTTTTTATTTTCATTATATTTATATTATATACGTTTTATTTGAAAATAATATCATAAAAAAAATTTGCATTTAATATTTACAATATTAGTATAAAATTTAATAACGCCGTTTATATAAAAAGATGATTTAATAATATTTAAATTTAAAATTTAAAATAAATATGAGTCTAAACAATCTTGGTATAAATAATAATACCTTAAATCATCGTTAGAAACTATTAAAATTGCTTTAACATATAATAAATACTGGATTCCTGTTTTCGCTGGAATGACACCAGTTGGGTTAAAAGTTAAATCCCCTTAAAGTCATTCCTGCTAAAACAGGAAAGTTCCGAAGATAGAAACGCATGCCGTTTCTGTTCGCGAGGCTATAAGCCATATAAACGCATGCCGTTTATGGCGAAGCGGTCATCCAGAAAAAAAATTCCTAACTGTGATTTAAGGTATTAATAAAATTTCAAGAAAATTATAAAGTTTCTTTAATCGCATTATATAAACCTTCAGGCGAAAGTCCCGCTAATTTATATAGCTCTTCCGGTTTGCCTGAAGAAGAATAAAAAGCTGCCCCTAATTTTTTAAATTTTGTTCTAATATTGTTTTCGGCAAGCAGTGACCCGATAGCAGTTCCGAGTCCTGTTTTTACATTATGGTCTTCAATCGTAATGATAAGCCCTGTTTGCGCTGCAATTTTTAAGTCTTCAATATTAATGTCCGAAGGACAGGAAACGTTAAGAAGCATTGGTTTTATTCCGTCTTTTTGAAGCATTTTTGCGCCTTCCATTGCGTGAACCGTCATATTTCCCGCAGATATAATACAGACATCGCTGCCGTCTATTATTTTATCCATTTTGCCGTATTTAAATTCGTAATTATTTCCAAACGCAGGGTTATTTTCATTATTTAAAATAACAGGTATAATTGAGCGACCCATTATAACAGCAAAATTGCCTTCATGAGAAGCTATATATCGTATTGCTCTATCAGTCTGATTAGGGTCTGCAGGCAATATTACTTTAAATCCGAATGTTGAATTTAAAAGACCGAAATAATCAATACACTGATGTGTTTTTCCGTCTTCCCCGACGTCTATCCCGCTATGAGTGCATACTACTTTAAGATTGGTGTGATTTATATCATTTAACCTTTGCTGGTTATAAACTTCGTCAATGCCGAATACGCCGAAATCTGCAAAAAATGAAAGAATGCCTGCAGTTGATATTGCGCCGGATATGGTAGCCGTATTATGTTCTTCAATACCTGATTCGAAAAAGTGGTCGGGGAATAACGATCTAAAACTTCCTGTTTTGACAGAACCCTCAAGATCGCAGTCAAAAACAGCCATCGGCAGTTTTTTTCCGCCTATTTCTATATTATAATTTTTTGCAATATCTGCTAATGCATTTCCAAATGCCGACCGATTATCTATATTTTTTTCTCTTGTATATGTAATAGCATTTCCCGTATTTTTAATTGTAATATAATTATTTTTGTGAACCTGCAGCGGTCTAATCGAAAATTTTTGTTTTCTTCTATTAATATAATCGGCTAAATTATCTGTTTCTCCAAGCTCAATTAAAGCTTTTTTACAATCGTCTATATTTAAAGTAGAGCCATGAAATTTGGCGTTGTTTTCCATAAAAGATACGCCTTTTCCCATCACGGTATTTGCAATGATTGCAACCGGAGCATTAATTGAATGCGCTTTTTTAATTGCTTTATATATATCGTCAAAATTGTGTCCGTCAATTTCAAAAGTATGAAATCCGTCAGCTTCAAAATTTTGCTTTATGTTATCCGGCATAATATCCGAAATTTTTCCACCAATCTGTAAACCGTTATGGTCAACTATAACGGTTAAATTATTTAATTTATATTTAACGGCAAATCTGCGAGCCTCTGATATCTGCCCTTTTGTTTGTTCTCCGTCTCCCATAATGCAATAAATATGATTATTAAAATTATGCAATTTAGAAGCAAGCGCAAATCCGCATGCAGCGGAAAGACCCTGTCCTAAATTTCCGGTATCCCATTCAACCCCCGTAACCGATTTTTCTACATGCCCTTCAAAAGGAGAACCTGCATATCTAAACCATGCGATAGCGTCGTCTATATTGAAAAAGCCGTAATTTCCCAATGCCGAGTAAACTCCGGGGGAAGTATGCCCGTGGCTGATTATAATAATATCCCTATCTTCTTTAAACGGATTGTCGTTATAGACAAAGCCGAAACCGTATAAAATAGAATAAATATCAATAGAAGACATTGAACCGCCGGGATGACCCGAAGATGCTGCCGTAGTCATTTTTAATATATCGCCCCTGCATTTTTGAGTAAACTTTTTTAAGAACGATATTTCTTCATTGGACAACCCGTCTCTGTCAAACCCTTTTTTTAACTCCATTTTATTTTACCTCCGATTAAAAATCACACATTTTTGATTGAATCTAAAAGTTTATTATATGACTCTTCAAATGACTTAACGCCTTCTTTTTGCAAAATTTCTCCTGCCTGTTCGGTATCTATCCCTAATTTTTTAAGTTCATTAAGAATATTAACAGAATTTTCAAAATCATAACTTGCGGTATCTGATTTAATATTTCCGTGGTCGGCAATACTTTCAATCGTTTGTTCCGGTAATGTATTAACGGTATTTTTAGCAATTAAAGGTTCTACGTATTTTAAATCGTAATAATCGGGATTTTTAGTGCTTGTGCTTGCCCACAAAGGTCTTTGAATGTTTGCCCCCGCTGATTTTAATTTTTTAAATCTGCCGCTATTTAATACCTCAAGAAATCGATTATATATAACTTTTACATTAGCAACCGCAGCCATACCTTTCAATGAACTAATTCTGCTTTTATTATCTGCATTACCGGCATTATTATTTAATATATCATCTAATAATTTATCAATCATTGTATCAAGTCTGCTTATAAAAACACTTGCTACACTGTGTATTTTATTAATATTAATGCCGTTTTTTAATGCGATTTCTAAGCCTTCCATATAGGCATCGGCAACATTTATATAGTGGGTTAACGAAAACATTAATGTAACATTGACGTTTATACCTTTTGCTATAATTTGGGTTATAGCGGATAAGCCTTCTTTCGTAGCAGGTATTTTAATTAATAGATTGGGTTCGTTTATTGAATAAAAAATTCTCTCGGCTTCTTTGACGGAAGTTTCAGTGTCCATAGCTATATTAGGCGGAACCTCTATGCTGACAAACCCGTCATTGCCTTCCGTCTTTTCATAAACGGGATAAAGTATTTTAGCGGCATCTTTTATATCTTTTTGAGTAATAGCATCATATATTTTAAATGTGTCTAAACCTTGAGACGACATATTTTTAATAATTTCGGGGTAATTGCACTTACCTGAATCAATCGCTTTTTCAAATATTGAAGGATTTGAGGTAATTCCCGCGATTATATTATTATCAACTAATGATTTAAGTTCTCCTGAATCAATCATACATCTTGAGATATTGTCTAACCATGGACTCTGTCCGCATTCAAGAAGTTTTTCAAACTTATTTTTATTAGTTATCAGTAAATCAATGTTCATAATCATACCGTAAGTTTACATTTATATAAATAAAATATATAAATCTAACTTTAACGCCTCCATAAAAAAATTTTAATTTTTAAAAAATAGCCATTGATTCTCACCTGCTTTTTTAAACTTTAACAATGTATATTCGCCGTTTATTCTTTTTCCTTTAAAATCTAAA
>DAHXMB010000154.1:0-3503 GCA_027365695.1 Candidatus Acididesulfobacter sp.
ATTCGTATTTTTACTGCCGTCCGCACTTGAAGACTTATCGGAAGGGCTATTATCGGCGGATTCGGCGTTGTTATTGTTATTATTATTGTTAATAGCCGTTATATCATTTACATCCGTTTTAATTCTAACGGTCAGATTACATCGGGAGCTTCTCAAACATTAACTGATGCGCCAACTTATGTGAGCCCTTCTCCGACCACGCTTCCTGACGGAGCAACTGAGCCTTTAAATGTTGCTTTAAACTTGACTAATCTCACCCAGTATGCAGCAACATCGGCGACGACATCATTTATTCAAGACGGTTATTCTACAGGGACGCTTACAAGTTTTACGGTAGATAAATCAGGAAGAATATCAGGACTATTTTCAAACGGACAGACTAAATATTTATATCAGGTAGCGCTTGCTAATTTTATTGCTCCGACGGGTTTAGTATCTGAAGGCAACAGTCTTTATGCGCAGAGTTATTCTTCAGGACAGCCTGCAATAGGGACAGCTCAGACGGGAAATTTCGGATATATTACCGATTCGTCGTTAGAACAATCAAATGTTAACATTTCAACCCAGTTTACAAATATGATAATAGCGCAAAACGCTTATGTGGCTAATTCAAAAGTATTGACAACCGAAAATGCTATGCTGACATCGCTTGAACAAGCCATACCTTAATATTATATTATAATATAATATATAGTTATAGCAAAAAGTTATCTAAAATTGCCGATAAAGATTGTGAAATATACCGCATATAATTTTTTATCGGCGATTTTGGGATAATTAATAATTTATAAGTTGATAGACGGTAAAAAAAGTAATAAAAATTAAGATATAATAAAACATAATTAATATAAAAATGCTGAATAATTTTAATATATCGCAAACCGGAGCAGGGACCATCGGTTCTAATTTCAACAATGCAGAAGGTAATTTGCCGCAAAATTCATTGTCGGCATATATCGGTAATTCTGCCGATTCCGAATTCAGCAATATGCTGAATAATTTTAATTTGTCATTAGAAAATCACAATAATAGCTATTCAAGTATTACTTCAAATAATTCTTCAACTAACGATAGTTTTCGGCAGGCAAATTTGTCGGAAAATAATGGCGGCAATAATACTGCTAATGCCGAAAATACGGCATATACGGGCAGCGCTTCATATCCGAACGGTTCAATAAGCAATATACAAACTTCGACTGTTTCTAATCAGAATAATTATTATAATAATTATGGCAGAGGCAATATTATTTCAGGAAACTCGGCAAATAATTCAGATAATTTTATTCAAAATAATGCCGACTTGGCTCATTCCGAAGAGCAGACGCAATCTTCAAGCGCTTTAGATTCTACTTCGCATACTGCCGGTTCAAGCAGCGTCGCAGGAAATAATGATAAACCTGCGCATCGTAAGCTTAATACAGTGCAAAACGGTAATTTATCCCAAAAAAATGATATGTATGCTGCCGCTTTTAATAAGGATAATAGTTTATATAGTAAAACGACAGAAATATCCAATTTTAATAGCGGCAATATAGAAACAGAACATAAATTTACAGGTAAAAACCGTGATAATTCTAAAAATGATATTAATACCAAAAATAGCGCAGATATAAACATAAATTCCGTCAATAGCAAAATAAGCAAACATAAAATTACCGATAGTAATAGCAATAATACGGATAATGCAATAAATGCTGCTGATAACACTAACGCTAATGGCAAAAATAGCGGAAATAAAATCAACAAAACGGATGTAAATGATATAACGGCTATTAACAATAATAATAACAATAACAACGCCGAATCCGCCGATAATAGCCCTTCCGATAAGTCTTCAAGTGCGGACGGCAGTAAAAATACGAATAATTTGGAACATAAAAAAATTAATAACATAATAAATGACACTGTTAAAAATGAAAGCGGTAATAATAGCAATATTAAAAATAATAGTAATGTTAGTAATGTTAATAGTAATAAAAGTAGCAATAATATAAATGCAAATTCATCTAATAACACTGCTGATTCAAGTACCGACGCCGCAAAAAATAAAATAAATGACGGCAAAAACATTAACGGCGGAAATATTACAAACATAAATTCAAATTTAGGCTCATCTTCTAAATCACAGCTTAACAATGCCGAATTATCGGCTTTAGCCGCCAATATTTACGAAAAAAGCAAAATAGAATCTAATAAATTAAACGGCAGCGAAAATAAAACAGATAAAATAAATTTATTAAATGATAAAAACTCAGAAATTAATATATTGAACGGCGGACTGTCCCAATCCAAATCTTCAAGCAGCGGCGGCAGCGCAGGGGGGTCAGGTTCTAATTTTTCAAACGAATTATCCGCCGGTTTAAATAATGATATTCATAATGTCGATAACGGCAGTTTAACACCGGGGTCTATTACGGCAAGCACTCTATCGGTTATGCTAAGGAAAAATATGCAGTCTGCCGTTATAACGCTAAAACCTGCTTCGCTCGGCAGCATTAAAATTAATCTTGCAATTACATCAAACAAATTAATTACAGTTAATGTTTTAACGCAGACTAATGAAGCAAAAACTATTTTACAGTCTTCCGCAGCTAATTTAACTGACGGACTTAAAAATCAAGGATTTACGGGTGTTAATTTAAATATCAGTTCAGGATTTAATAACAGCGGCAGAGATAATGCAAATGCCGAAAATTCAAAAAACAGCGGCAAAAATTATACTTCAGCTTCAAATAACGAGAATACAGGCGCATTGGCAGGCGATGTAATAAATAACGGCATATTGCCAATACTCCGCGCAAATTCTATTATTGATTATTTTGTTTAAGTTTTGTATTTAAATATAATTATAGATTTAAACTAAAGGTTTGAAAATAATGCCGTTTAAATTTAATAACATTTTAGAGTATAGAAAATTAATAGAAGATAAATCCTATGTTGAATTTTCAAAAGTTCAAAAAGAATATATTAAAATTAATTTGAATATAAATAATATTAAAAATAAAATAGAAGACTTTAAATTAAACTATTCAAAGAATGCTTCAGGTATTTCGTCTATTAATGATTTTTTGATTTTAGAAAGCGGATATCAAGGATTAATGAATAGTTTAGATACGACGCTTAGAGAAAAGGATATTATTGAAAAAGAATTAAAAAAAATGAAAAAGAAAAAAATATATATTTATATTCTTTATTAACGCTACAAACCATATAGTTAATAGTTAATTTTATTTGTTAAAATATTTTATATTAATTATATATTCATCTCTCTTGCATATTAATCTTAAAATTTAATCGGAATTTTATTTGTTAAAATATTTTATATTAATTATATATTTAAATTATATTTAAGTCAAAAGCATCAGATAAATAATAATTATTTTATATAAATTTTTATAATTAGAATATGGATATTTTAATTTTGTTCAGTGTTATATTTATTTGATGTTAAATCATTAAGTATCATTTCTTCTTTTTTAATTAAATTTAATTTATCAATAGCT
>DAHXMB010000157.1:0-6335 GCA_027365695.1 Candidatus Acididesulfobacter sp.
CCCATTCTTGGTTTTAATGATTATAAAAAATTTTGCATTTTAAATGTGGATAAAGAAAAAGGCGCCCCCTTTTTTATATTGCAAAGTATTGACAATGAAAATTTATGTTTTATAATTACAGACCCAAATATTTTTTTTAAAGATTATAGCGTGCCTATAAGCGAAGAGGAAAAAGAAATTATAGATTTAGAAGATAAAAATAAAGCTATAATATTTGTAATAGCCACTATGGCAGCCAATATAGCAGACTCCACGGTTAACCTTAAGGGTCCGGTAGTTATTAATACTCTGAACAATAAAGCTGTTCAGTGTGTTCTTACAGATGATAATTATGCTGTTAATCAAAAGTTGCCTATTGCAAGAATGGAATAAAATAAATTTTTATATTATTTTTATTTATCTTTTCTTTTGTCTATAATTATTTTTGAACCGGCCGTTTTCTTTGCTTTATATTTTAAAGATGAAGTTATTTCGCTTATTTCGCCGTAATGCGATACTTTTTTATTAATGTTTGGAACTATGGATATAGATAAAGACATTAAAGGAATTTTTCTTAAAATATTAGACCTGTCGTAAGTTTCAATATAACCGCTTGATTTGTCTGTTTCATCGTAAAATGACGGTATTATTTTATCAAAATTTGAAATTATATTACTGCAAATTTCTACAATATCATTTGGATGAGAAATAATTACAAAATCATCTCCTCCGATATGACCGATAAAAACATTTTCCTTAAGGTTTCTTTTGTGATTTTTTGATATATCGTATGTGGTCGAAGCAATAAGTCTTGATATCAGCATTATTATTTCGTCTCCGCTACAAAAACCGTATTTATCGTTATAAGATTTAAAATTATCAACATCTATATAAGCAAAGGAGCAACTTATATTGTTTAATATTTTACTTTTTACTTCGTTAATTATAGAAGAATTTCCCGGTAATTTAGTTAAAGGATTAGCATCTAACTGAGTTTTTGAAAATAATAGTGAAATTTTTACTTTATAGCTCAGTTCGCTTTCTAACAGGGGTTCTTTAATATAATCTCTTATAGTACAGCTGCAGTCTAAAAATTTTTTAAAATTGAAATTGTGCGATAAAATAAAAATTAAAGGAATATTACTTATTACATTATCTTTTTGAATATCGCCTGTTATATTAAATATATCGTCACAAATGCCGCTGCAGTTGTTTTTTAAAGCATTATCGTCGGTACTATCGGACGAGCTATTATTATTTTTACGATTTACGCGAATATCATTCAAATCGGTTACTTTATTATTATTTTCTGATTCGTTAAGAGAATAATGTCTTAAGTCTATTAAAATAAGACCGGGAGGGGATACGTACACGGCGTAGTAGGCATTATTTATGGATTCATAAAATTGTAAGTTATAATTAAAAAGTTCTTTTGTAAAATAGTCGTATAATTCGAGATTTTTTTTGGAAACGATAAAAATAGTTTCTTTATTTTCAGTCATTTTAAAAAAATGTTATAAAATATAAAATTATTTTAGTTAAAAACATTTAATTCGTCTTTAAAATAATAAATTTCTTCAATAATTTTTTTTAATAAATCTAAATCTATAGACAATACTTCTATTATTTCATTTTTAATTTCATCCACATAAATACTTCCTGAAAAACCGATTCCTAAAGATTTAGCTAAAATGTCAGATAAATTAACTATAGCAGTTTCAATCACATAGTTATCGGAAGAATATAATTTGTTTTTGTTGTTAGTTATTGATTTTATATTATAATTTTTATCTATATTTTCATTCCTGTATAACATTAAAAAATCATGATGAAATCTTATAGGCGTACAAATAGAAGCAGGATAATTCCACTCTTTTGTTAAAAAATATCCGACGTCTGCATGCGATATATCTAAAATTTCCTTTTCAGCTTCAGCGTAAACTTTTTTTGATTCCGCGGCTAACTTAATTATAGCGTTAAAATCATCTTTAAATTTTATAGCAATTATAAGTTTGCCTATATCATGTAGTAAACTTGCAGAAAAGACCAAATCTTCATCAATTATTTTTTGTTTGCCGTTATTTATTTGTTTTGCAATATATTTTGCAGTTAATGCGCAAAATAAACTATGTTCCCATAAACCCTTCATCGTATCTTTCATTAAATCAAAAACGGAAGATGTAATTATAATGCTTTTTAATGTATTAGAACCAAGTAGAACAAGCGCAAGGTTTAAATTATAAATTCTTTGAGGGAAACCGTAAAAAGGAGAATTGACTATTTTAAGTATTTTGGCAGACAAACTTATATCTTTTGTCATCAAATTGCCTATATAATTAACGGAAACGGTATCGTCTTCCATTAAATTATTAATTTTATAAATAACTTCAGGCAATGTGGGAAGATTATCCGTCATTTTAACGGCGCTCATTATTTCATCAAATTTATCTTTTTTCATAATTAATCTGAATATTCTTTAACGATTATTTCCTTAATTATATTTTTAATATTTTCCATTAATTTTATATCTTCAACAAGAACAAATCTTTCTTCAATAGCTGATAAATTATTTTCTTTTTCTATTATTTTTTTGTTAATACAAGTAATATCATCTTCTTCATATCCTTCGCTATTATTTTCAATATATATAAAAAATATATTCTGTTTCTTTATCTGATTAATTAAAGATTTAGTTAGTATTGTTTTTTTTGATAATAATACAATGCCGTTTTCTAAAACAATATTTCTAGCTAACATATTGCCTTCTGAGGCATTTTCAATTTTTATTCTTTTCATTTATGATTACATTTTTAATAAATTTATTTTTTTTACGATTAAATCAGAATGACTGTTGAATTTTAACAGTATTTATTATATTATATTGTAGTATATATTATATATTAATATAATAATAAAGCAACAAACTTAAGCAAAAAAACTTAAATATAATGAACATGTATTTATACTATACAATACCGTATTGAATTTATTATAAAAATTACGATATTATTTATTAAATTAATTTAAATTAAATATTTATTATTTTTATGAAATTATCTAAAATAGGCTGCGAAAAATTAATTGATTTAAAAGTAGATATTGCCGGAAAAATTCTTATATTAAATAAATATATACTGCTTATTATACTCGAAGGAAGAGAAAATATAAAAAATTTATCGGATGTATTAGACAAAAAACAATTATTTATCAATATTATGTCAAAAATTAAAATAGATTATAATAGCATATCAAAATTAAATGAAAACGGTATAAACAAAATCATAATTTTAAAAAAAATTATTTCTGAAAATATAAATATTGAAAAAAGTATTACCGATAAATTTACCGCAAAACAAGAAAATTTAGCTGAAAAGATAAAATTTTTAAAAAAAATAAGTTATGCTATGAAAGCCTATAAATCTAATATTGCTTGATAAAATAAAAAAATTAGCAATAAAAATATTTTTTTTGATGTTTATAAATCTAATATTGCTTTATAAAATAAGGTCAAATTCTTTATGATGGATTACAAAAAATATTTTTATAAAAATCAAGAAGTTATTATTAAATCTGAAGGAAATAATTATAAGGGCTATATTTCAGATTTGAAAGAAGAATATATTTCTGTAATTTTATATGCGTTATTTAAAGAAGACGATATGCTAAAATTTTATTCGGGCAATGAAGTTAATTTTAACGACCGTATAAATATTAATATAGACGATATTGTCGCAGGAATACATAAAACTGATGACAATATTCTAATTTATGAAGATATTAAAGACGCATATGTTGCAAAAGTTAAAATTAATGAGCTTATTAAGGAAAATGAGAATATACTGTTAAAAATTAATGTATTAAATGAACCCATAAAAAGAGAAGGCAGAGAATTTTTAAGAGTCAACGCTTTTTTGCAATTTTCATACGATAAGATAAGCTTGCAGGAGTTTCTTGAGTTAAAAGAAGAATATATTTCCAAATCTTCTTTTACTACTTCAGTTTACGGAATATATAAAATTAATATGCCGCATATATCTTCTTCAATGCCTGTTATAGATGATGCCGGAATGCCGATAAATCCGAGATTGGAAAAATTATTAATTGCCATAAATAGCAAATTAGATATAATACTTTCTTTGCTTAATCCAGAAAAATCGCTGCTTTCCAATGTAGAAGAACAGAGAGTGTCTATTAGCGGTTCAGGTATTATGTTCAATTATCGGATAGACGGAAAAAATAATAACGTTTTAGATTCATTAAAATACGGCGATTATCTAAAAATGACTATATTATTTCCTACTATACCGCAGTTTATTATTAAATTGATTGTTCAGGTTGTAAGGGTTGAAATTGACGGTAATTATTCCATTGCATGCAAATTTGCAGCAATTAATGAATACGATAGGGACGAGATTATTAAATACACACTTGAAAGACAAAGGCAGCAGATAAAAAAAGGTTAATTTTAGATTTTAAGCGGTATATATTATATATTATATATTATATATTGTATATAATGAAATATATAATATATAAAAAATAAATTATTAACCAAAAATTTATATCTCACTTTATGAAATCTATGATTTCGGAAGTTCATTGTTGAGAAATGTAGAAAGAACTACGATATTTACTCTTCTATTGAGTGCTCTTCCCTGAGCGGTCTTATTTGAAGCAACAGGTTTGTACTTTCCATATCCGGAAGCTGAGAGCCTTATTGGCAGAAAATGAACTTTTTTTATGAAAAATCTAAGAACATTAACGGCTCGGGCGGTAGAAAGCATCCAATTATTAGGATATTTTAAAGTATGAATAGGCGTAGAATCAGTATATCCTTCAATAGACAAATTGTTTCTAACTTTTAATAATGAAAGTGCAACATGTTTTAAAAGAGGATGAAATTTTTTCAATATTTTAGCGCTTCCAGAGTTAAAAAAACTAGATCCTTTAAGCGAAATAATTAATCCTCGCGTAGACCTGTAGACTCTAATCGACGATTGAAATGTCTTATTGCCTTGTATATATTTTTTTATATTTGAAGAAATCATATTAAAAACTTGAGCTTCATGGTGTTCCGCTTTAATCAGTTTTTTATTTTGCGCCGAAACTTTAAAGGTTGACGGTGCAACTTTAGGAACGACGAGTTTTGGCGTTGACGCAATATTAGGTTTTGATTTAGTTACGGTAATAAATTTGTTAGCGCCGAAAGCCTGCTGAATTGAAATAGATAATTCTTTCAGACGAACATTGTTGACTTTTGATATAGCGAACATGACTATAAAAAATGATAGCAGCGTAGTCAAAAAATCGCCGTAGCTAATCATCCATCTTTCTTTGCTTGATTCCCCCTGAATATTTTTTCTTCTCTTCATGCTCATTTTATTTATTAAAAACCCACGAACAATTTTAAATTTTTTATTTTATTATTATAGTATTATAGCATATATATAAAAAAATTATAAAATTAATTCCCTGGAAGGACTAAGTCCGATATATTTATTTAGCATTTTTTGATTCATATATGGCTTTTTGACTTTCGCTCAGAAATGATTTTAATTTTTCTTCAATAAGTCTAGGATTTTCGCCGTTTTGAATTGATTGCACCCCTTTAAGCACTAATTCATTTTTTAATATTTTCTCTTTTAATTTTATTTTTAATTTGCTTGCTATCGGAAACAAAATTAAATTAGCAAACGCTAAACCATAAAGAGTAGCGGTAAAGGCAACTGCAATGCCCGCTCCTAATCTGTTAGGGTTATTTAAATGCTGCATAACGTGAATTAAACCTAAAACAGCGCCTATTATGCCGAGAGTAGGCGAATACCCTCCCGCCTGCTCAAAAATTTTAACACTTTCTTCTCCAAAATCTTCTGAATTGCCTAATTCTGTTTCCATAATTTCTGTTAAAACCTGCGGATCAATGCCGTCTACCACTAATGATAATGCTTTTTTCATAAATTTGTCGTCTGAAGTTTCCACTTCTGCTTCTAAGGCAAGAACACCGTTTTTTCTTGCTTTGCCTGCGAAATCTACAATGTCGGCTATTGTATTTGCATAATCAACTTTTTCTGAAATAAATACTTCTTTAACGGTTATAAGCGCTTTTTTTAAATTCGGTAAAGGATTGCCTGCCATAGTGGCGCCTGCCGTTCCGATTATAACTATTGTAAAACCGATAGGATCTATTAATTGCATAATCGTAGATCCCTGCATTGCATTAGCGGCTATTAATTTTATATATTCCGTAAACTGAAGTAGTAAAAGAAGATTTGGAAATATATTCTTCTTTTAACTCAAGAAACTCCTGCAAGCTTATCTTATCGTATGAAAATTGCAAAAAAGCGTTGACTCTTAAA
>DAHXMB010000167.1:0-8971 GCA_027365695.1 Candidatus Acididesulfobacter sp.
AAATTGCCGATAGAAAATTATTTTTTAGTTTCTATCTAGATGGATGAGCCGTCTAAATGCCGACGGCTTTAAAGCGTACCCGCTCACGCAGGAATGACTTTGCGGGTATTTAAGTTTTCATCCGACGGGTGTTATTCCCGCGTAGGCAGGCGTAGGCAGGAATATAATGTTCTATATAATTTAAAGCTATTTTAACAATCTCTATCGGCAATTTTAAGTATACGAAAAGATAATCAAGTTTGGGCAAAATATTTTTTATATTAAAATATTTGGCTAAACAAAGCGAATACTGGAGGGAACCCTTAAATTTAAGATAAAATTTATTTTTTACCGCTTTTCTTTGCATTAACAACATTAACCGCATCTTTTAAAGCTTTGCCCGCTTTAAATTTAGGCGCTTTAGAAGCCTTTATCCGAATTGTTTTTCCTGTCTGGGGATTACGTCCGTTTCTTGCGGCTCTTTCCATAACGCTGAAAGTTCCGAAACCGATTAACTTAACTTCGTCTCCTTTTTTAAGAGCGGCGGTAACGGCATTTACAAATGAATTTAAAGCCTTTTCGCTGTCTATTTTAGTTAGATTTGACTCTTTTGCGATAGCGTTTACTAATTCTTTCTTTGTCATAATAACTCCGATCATTAATTTAAATTTATTTATTTATTTAAAGCGTTAAATAATAAGGCTTTTAAAGCTATGTATGATATATATAAATATATATACGGTAAATAATGATTTGTCAATTATGTAGACTGTGTCAAATATAGAAAAAAAATACTGAATGAGCAAATTACGAAAATCTATCAAGATATAATTTTTTTTCTTGACAAGATATTTTTAAGGGAAATCTTTGCCTAATATATGCCGGGCGGACGGGAAAGCCTGTTCGGAATTTATAAAGAAAAATAAATTAATGCCGAAGCTGATTTTTTAACTATGTTAAATTATTTAATTTGTTAAGTGGACAATCATTGCACAGAGGAATTCTTTTGCAGAACATTTTGCCTGTCATTACTATTAACGCATGATATTCATTGTATATTTCTACATTTGTTTTATCGTTTGTTCCGCTGTTTTCCTCTTCGACTGTTTCTTCATCGTAAACATAAAATATATTGTTTATATTGTCTGTAAAATATTTTTGCAGATTTTTATATTTCTCTTTTAATGCACTTTCAATTATATAGTGTCTTTCAAGTATTCTTCTAGTATAAGCATCTATAACAAATACCGGCTTTTTTAATGCGTATAGCATTATACTGTCGGCAGTTTCCTCTCCTATGCCGGATATATCAAGAAGTTTTTCCCGCATTACAGAAACGTTTTCATTTTTCATTAATTCAATAGAAAAATTATATTCCTTTTTTACAAAATTTATAAATTCTTTTATCTTAAGAGCTTTCTGATTATAGTAGCCTGAAGGTCTTATAAATTCTTTTAATAAATCTAAATCTATTGTCTCCATAGCTTCAAAAGACAGCAGATTGCGGCTTTTAAGATTATAAATCGCTTTCTCTACGTTTATCCATGCAGTGTTCTGACCCAATATAGCGCCTATCATAACCTCAAAATCTGATTCTGCCGGCCACCAGTTCTTCATTTTACCGAATCTGTTATGCAGCAGATTGTAAATTATTTTTAAAATATTGCCGTCATCCCCTTCCTTAGAATATTTTTTGCAATGCATCATATTTTATAATTTAAGATACTAATTTACAAAAAATTTTATTGTTTAATTAATTTAACTTGATTAATTAATTATGTTAATTAATCAAGTTAATTATGATTAATATGATTCATTGCTCTCAAACTGAACTTTATAGAAAAGACTATCAGCTAAGTCTCAATCATCTCATTCGGGTCATTCATTTCTATCCATCCCATCCGAGAGCGGTGCCTTGTTTATGAGTTTTATGGTTTACAAACTTTACAAGCCCTATAACCATTTTCTATTGCTTCATTCGTTGTATTGTAAAAAATCACATTCTCTCTCTTTGGTTTTTTGGCGCTGCATGAAGGCAAACAATATATCATCGTGGTTTTTACGGCAGTAAAAAAATAACCGTCATATTTCGTATCCTTGTAGCCGATAAATTCGTATTTCTCATCATCACTCAAAGCACACTGTTCCTTTGTTCAAGCTTTAGCAAGCGCTTCTTTACTGTTATTCCGCCTCCGTAGCCACCTAAATCGCCGTTACTGGAAATGATTCGGTGGCAAGGTATTGCAATAGCAATGGCGTTTGCTCCATTTGCACCGGCTACTGCACGAACAGCTTTTGTATTGTTTATATTTTTTGCTAATTGCAGATAGGTTGAAGTAGCGCCATAGGGTATTTTTATCAACGCATTCCAAACACTCTTCTGAAAATCGGTTCCAATCATTAATAATGGAATGTCAAATTCTTTCCTGTTTTCTGTCAAATATTCATCAAGTTGTTCTTTTGCTTTTGTTAGTGTTGCGTCATTTTGTTCTAAAAAGTCAGCTTCAAGCCCAATTTTTACCCTATTGTCAACAGTTGTTCTCATTTTTCTATATCTGAAATCAAGCAAGCATAGACGACCATCAAAAGAACCCAATATTAGTTCTCCGATTTTTGTTTTGTGATATTGGATATTGATTTGGTTCATTTGCAATACTCCTTATCTCTCTATTCTATTAAGCAATTTTACCTATATTTATTTTGCCGTTAAAACCGCAATTTCAACTCATAAATTAATTATTTCTGAAAGTTATAATTTGAAATATATCGTCTTTTTCTCTGGATTAATTTTAATGTCTGTAACCGATATGATGATATTTGAAAGAATTTATAGTTTATCCATATATTTTTAATGATTACAAGCGTCTCATCCGCCTATATTGCTTGCAGCGGTCGTTTCGGACGGTCGTAGCGGCATATTCTTCTGCTGAAAAAGACATGCTGTTTAAAGGCATGCAGAAGATTATATGTCGGACATGCGTATCAGTCTCTGTCGGACACTTAAAGTATATCATTTAGTCTATCTCTTTTACAAGAGTTTTTAATAACCCAAAATTGCCGATAGAGATTGTTAAAAGTGCTTTAATGTTTTAAAAAGATTAGATGGGCCGTCTAAATACCGAAGGCTTTAAACCGTACCTGCCTGCGCAGGAATGACACTCAACAGGTGAAACGATAAATCCTCGCAGAGTCATTCCTGCGTACGTAGAAATCTAGAAAAATAATTTTCTATCGGCAATTTTGGGTTATAAGTTTTTTCTTGACCGACAAATTAAAAAAATAAATGATTGAGGTAAATTATGTTAAAAATAGATTATGATAAAGACTGCGATATTTTAGAAATTAGATTCTCCGCCTGCATTTGCCTGTTTTACCTGCACACTAATGCTATTCTGTAAATTAGTTTATTTTTAAAAATGCGTATCCAATTTTTTTAATTAATTTTTTTTAAAATGTTAATTTTCTTATTTCTTATTTCTTATTTCTTATTAATTATTTCTTATTTCTTATTAATTATTTCTTATTAATTATTTCTTATTTCTTATTAATTAAAATAAAGTGCGAATGATATAAATTATAGAAATGTCTCCTGAGCGACAAAATTTTAATTAAATATATTATACTATATTATAATATATAATGTTATATGATATATTAATTAATAATTTTAAGTAATAATTTAAAAAAAGGAGATTATATTTATGTACAAAATCGGGTTGTTTTTAATAACTGTTCAAATTCTTATTTTAAGCTTTAGTTCTATCCCTGCGTTTGCGAAGCATAATTCTAGCTACGACGGGTTTTATAAAAATTATAATAAGCCTGTAAAGATGGTCATCGGCGTCAATATGCCCGGACAGCAATTTGGGATTTCAATGCTAAATGTAAAACATGCAATAAAATATCTTAAATCAAAGGGCAAAAAATATTTAATTCAGGTAGTTTTTTATGGACCAATCGTAAAATTATTAATTCCTTCGCATAATAGGATGTATAATAACATTATTAATAAGCTTAGAAGTGAAGGAGTGAGTTTCAGGGTCAGCAAAAATGCTCTAATGCTAAACGGCGTTAATTCTAAAAATATACCTTCCTTTATAAAAATAATTCCCGGCGGAACGCTGCAGGTTTTTAAAAAAATAAATGAAGGCTATACCTATTTAATAGCAATGTGAAGATAACAAAAAATAGCTTAAGCTATCCGATTTATTTATTCCCCCACTCCCGCTTGAATCTGCGGGAAATTATGACATCTGAAATAATTATGCAAAATCCTCTCCTTTTTTAAAGGAGAGGATTTTGCATAATAATATTAGAATAATGTTATCCGATTTATTTTATCTCTTACTCTCGCCTCACTTCCGCCTATATTTGCCTGTTTTACCCGTCCATAAATGTAAAGATATTAATGATACGCTCTATTGTTAATAAAAATTATTTTATTTTTCTATTTATTTTTATTACAATGAGAGGTATAACGAACATAAATACCATAATGAATTAAATTGAATGATTATAAATTTTTTCAATTCGGAAACAAAAGAATTTTATACAACAGTTTTCAGTAAAAAAATTTCAACGAATATACAAAAAAGTCGCAATTCGCAAGCGCAAGTTAGATATGTATGATGGATGCCGCCGAAAAGATTGACGATTTAAAGTCTCCTCCTGTTACCCAAAATTGCCGATAGAGATTGTTAAAATAGCTTTAAAGTTATATAAATACTGAATTCTCGCTTTCGCTGGAATGACACCCGCTGGGTGAAAACTTAACCCAACTTCACCACTGTTATTATTCTAAAATTATAACCCATTGATATTATTACATTTTATTTTTTATTTTGTAGTCGCCATAGACATTTTTGCTGCCCCATAAATATAGTAATATCAATATGTTGCCGGTAATTGTGGTGAAGTTGGGTTAAATACCCGTAAAGTCATTCCTGCGTATGCGGGTACACTTTAAAACCATCGGCATTTAGACGGCTCATCCATCTAGAAACTAAAAAATAATTTTCTATCGGCAATTTTAGGTGTTAACATACTCTAAGCATTAAAAGGGGGTGTATGGAATTGCAAGCTGTGCCAATCCTATATAATTAAATTGTAATTTAATTTATTTAATCGGTTCAATGTCAAGGAATTTTAATTCTTTTAAAATGTTGTTTACGACTAATTGGACGGAATTTTTCAAAGGTTCTGTTAATTCCATACATATATTGTCGTAATTTTTTGGAACTGCCGCAAAAAAAATTAATTTTGGAGTATATCCCGTCAGTCCGCACATTGTTACAACATCAATAAATTCTACTTCATGCGCTGTCTTTTTCATAAGATTTACAGGCAAATCTTTATCGCTGAATTTATAAATGCTGCCAGGTTTATCTTCAGTTTTAAGAGCATCAATAATTATTGCAGTTTTCAGATTCAATATTTCGTCAAGCAGCCCATACCCCATTGTGCTGCCGTCTATGAGCTTAACTTTTGCTGCATCAAACAGATAGTTTTTATTTAAAAAATTTATTATATGCACCCCGAATCCTTCATCTTGAAGCAGTATATTGCCTATTCCTATAATACCTACCATAATATTTTTTTCATACGCCGACTGTTATATGCCGGCTTGAATTTTAATTAATTATATATTATATATAAATTCTCTATAATACTTGCCATAATACTCTTCTCATATATTAAAAGAAATTAAAATCTTTATCTTAATATATTCTTAATATATTCTTAATATATTCTTAAACAGAATAAAACGTTGAGATTGTTCATACAAATAAAATCTCTGAAAATTTTAAAGCAAAATAAACGAGATTAAAAGAGCTTTACTTTGTAAAGTGCATAATTAATTCCGTAAAATAATTTAGATATTATAAGTTGAAATAGATTGAATTTTTATATTAATTTATCTTATTTAATCTTATATTATCTTAATCTTTTCTTATTATGCAAGGAGCAAATTTTACCTCGCCCTTCATATTTCCAATACCTGTAATTTCAAAAATATCCTCCCTTGAAGAATCAAAAAAATTAGTTTTCAGTAATTCGCCCGTTTTAAAACAATAATAAATTTTTTGAGCTCTAAATTTTCGATATAAAGCATATTCTTCAATATCAACGCGAGCACAAGAAAAAATTAACGAGCCGCAATTTTCAAAAAAATCACTATAATTATTATAATCTTCCCTTTTTAAACTATCTTCGTAAGAACTGTTCTCTTTAAGAATATAATAAATATATCCTTTTATCAGATTATCGATCATTTTTATATAAATTATATATTATAATATATTTTTCTGGTTATTTTTTTATTTCTATTAAATTATAGCGGCAAGTATTTATATTTTATTTATTATTATTAATAATAAATAATTCAATCTTCATCCTCGGTAATTTCTTTTAAATTATCTCTTGAATATTTATATCCGCTGAAAGGTATTAAGATATCACCTTCTTTCCATAAAATTGAACGCCATATCTCAGTATAAATATGATAAAATATAAATATTATTATTAGCCACATTATAAATAAATGAACTAATGTTACTCCTGTTAATCCTCCAAAAACCCATAGAGTCCAATCGGTAGATATATGGAGAAGTGTAGGCCACCATGCCCCAATCGCAGACGTTCCAGTAAAAGAAGCAACATACATTTGAAAACCTGTTGCCATTTGCAATAAAATTAAAAGATGAAAAAAAGTAAATATCATTGCGTTAAGGGGATCCTGATATTTGCCGGTCTTAGGTTTATTTTTTAAAGTAAAATAATGTTTAATCATATCAAATATTTCGTGAATTTTATTCCCAAAAGGCAAAAAACTTTTGTAAAGAGGCTCTTTTGTAGAAAAAAATGCTAAATATAGCCATGTAAAAAATGATACATCAATTAAAACAGCGCCTATAAAATGAAGTTCGCGCATCCAAGTCATTATAAATGCTTGATAAGTTTCGCCTGAATTTAATATCCCAGCAGTTGGAGAGTCAGCCTGTGTGGGAGTTTTTCCGAAAATCAGAAATGGATATGCTATATAAAAACCTGTAATTATATTATTAATAATAGAAAGAAAAAGCGTCCAATGTATAATCCTTTTGATTATCGTCATCCTGTGAACAACTTTTAAACCTGCGTCATTTTCTTTTTCCATAGCAATATCCTCAACTCAATATTAAGGCATTAAAATATTTTTTTATTTAATATCTTAATAAATTTATATTATACCTTAAATTTAATTTTATGATTATATTCATATTTATCCCAAAATTGCCGATAGAAAATTATTTTCCTGGATTCCTGCGTACGCAGGAATGACTTTGCGGGTATTTAAGTTTTCACCCAAAGGGTGTCATTCCCGCGAAAGCGGGAATCCTGTATTCATATAACTTTAAAGCTATTTTAATAATCTCTATCGGCAATTTTGGGTTTATATACGATTATAATTATAACGTCATAAAACAATATTGTAAAATTACAAATTTATATATATTTTAAATTAATATCTGACATAACAAATTAATATCTGACATAACAATAGATAACGATAATAACAACTTAACGATACTATAATACTACAATCTTTAAAATAGTATTATAATTTATCAATTTATGTTTATGTACTATTATAACAACATAGAACTATATTTAAATATGTATTACTACAATAATTATACATCTTTAATTCTTTATTTTATTTTATTTTATTTTATTTTATTTTATTTTATTTTATTTTATTTTATTTTATTTTATTTTATTTTATTTTATTTTATTTTATTTTATATTTTTTAATTTCTTTAGTTTTAGGGTCAATTATATGAACTCCGCATGCTATGCAAGGGTCAAATGAATGAACCGTTCTTAATATTTCCAACGGTTGGGATAAATCAGCAAGTTTTACGCCTATCAAGGATTCTTCATAAGCTCCCCTCTGATCAAACGCATCCCTCGGCGATCCGTTCCATGTTGAAGGAACAACAATCTGATAATGGTTGATAGTTTTATTTTTTATACTTACCCAATGACCTACCGCGCCTCTTGGAGCAACATCAAGCCCTATTCCTACAATTTCTTTATTAGGCATTTCATAATTTGTCCAGGTAGTCTGGTCAATTGCCATATTTTTAATTAATTCCATAGTCCAAGGTTCCAAAGCATCGGCTAAGTATTTAGCTTCAATAGCTCTCGCCGCCGTTCTTCCTAATGTAGAAAATAAAGCGGCCACAGGCAAGCCGGAAGTTTTTAGCACATAATCTACTAATGATTTAATTTGTTTATTACCTTTGGCATAAGCAACAAGTGTTCTGGCAAGAGGACCAACTTCCATAGGTTTATTTTCATATCTCGGAGCTTTTAGCCAGCTGTATTTACCTTTTTCCTTGACGCTCCCATCTTTCTTTAAACCTGTATATTCAGGATTCGTAATTCCTACCGTAGGATTTAAGCCGACTTTTTCATCAGGGTATTTATACCATGAATGAGTCACGAATTCAGTTATATTTTTTTCATTTACATCATGAACTTTAGATAAATCTCTGTTAAAAATTACACCTCTATTTAAAAAATAATTATTCGGATTTTCATCATCTGTTAAAGGAAAACCGCCGTATGCCAGATAATTTTTCAATCCCCCGCCGATTCCCGCGATTGCTTCGTCTTTATAATATTTTGCAGCCAGCAGAATGTCCGGAATGTATGCGTTATTAATAAAATCTGTTATTTTACGGGTTCTAAAAAGAATATCATCCATTCTTTGCGGGTTTAATAAATCGGCTACTACAGAAATACCTCCGACTATTATAGTTTGAGAATGAGGGTCTTTTGAACCTAAAATAGCAATTATCTGGGCAGGAATTCTTAAAACATCTAAATTATCTAAATAAAGACAACAATAAAAGCACTAATAATAATAAATACAGAGATAAAAGATAAAAACCAAAGATAAAGATAATTAATAATAATTAATTAAGAGGAACAATATATGTCTAAG
>DAHXMB010000176.1:0-13379 GCA_027365695.1 Candidatus Acididesulfobacter sp.
GATTATATTAAAATGGGGTTTTACGGCATAACGCTAAAAGAAATTGACGATGCGGTGGATGCATCTATTGGAGGAAAAACTATTACTACTTTATATAACGGATTGGCTAGATATCCTTTGTCTGTAAGATATCCTTATACATACAGAAATTCATTATCGGCAATTCGAAATATTTTAGTTAAAACTAAAAACGGGCCGTATGTGCCTTTAAAAGAAACAGCCCACGTAAAATATATTATCGGACCGGATTATGTTTCTTCGCAAGGGGGTATTCCGGATGATATTATAGACATAACATTAAAGACTAAAAATATGGTAGGATGGGTCAAAACTGCAAAAAAAATGATATCAAAAATGGTGCCTCTGCCTGTGGGATACCATATTGTTTTCTCAGGAGAATACAAATCGCTTCAGAGCGCAAATAAAAAATTATTGTTAATCATTCCTCTTACTATACTGATTATATTTTTGCTTATATATTTAAACTTTAAATCAATCCCGTTGTCGCTGATAGTTATGCTGTCCGTGCCTTTTGCGCTGATAGGAGGGTTTTTTTATATTTATCTGCTGCATATAACTTTAAGCATCGCGGTATGGGTGGGGTTTATTGCGCTTATCGGCGTTTCAACTGAGATAGGAATGGTCATGATTACCGTTTTGGACAGTCTGTTTAAAGAAAGAAAAATAGTGGCGGTAACGGCATTAGAAGATTTAGAAAGTTCCGGAATTTCAGATGTAAGCATGGTGCATAAAAAAATAAATGACGCTTTTCCTCCGGACGATAAAATACAGAATACACAGAACATAGAGGTCATGCGAGATACGCAAAACACGCAGGATATGCAGAAAAAACATGAGGGAAATTATAAAAAATTAAGTAAACAAGATATAGATATAGAAGATATTAGCGCTACCGGAGCTATAAAAAGGCTAAGACCTGTTGTCATGACATCATTTGCGATAATTTTCGGTCTTTTACCCGCAATGTTTGCTTATGGAGCAGGTGCAAGAACTACAAAATTTATAGCCGCTCCGATGATAGGAGGAATGATTACCGCAACTATACTAAATTTATTGATGCTGCCTACTATTTATTCTATGTGGAAACAATATGAAATTAAGAAAAAAGAAAAAACAAATAAATATAAATAATTAAATTAATTGGTTTAAAAATATTGATCAAAATTTAAATGCAAAAAGCTCTTTCTTTCATGCTATAGGCTATAATAGTATAATATCCCCACGATTATAATCGTGGGGATATTAATTTTTTTGATTGATTTGTTTTTTATAATTAAAGCAATTGCATATATGTGGGTTTACTAACGTATGAAATGAAGCGCAATTATAATAGTTAGCATAATGCTTAAAAAGCCTAATGTCAACTTGGTGTTGAAATTAATTTTCTCATTTAAAGCGTCAATCTTTTTATCTAACATTTCAAACTTAAAGTTAATTTTAGTATCTAAACCGTCTAATTTAATATCAACTTTTTCAAATCTGGCAACAATGTACTTTTCTTGATTGTCAAACCTTGAATCAAAATATTTTTCGGCAGATACAGAAAATTCCATAATTTCTTCCTTTGCTTGGTTTTGCATTCTTCATTATCTCCTTATAATTATATCATTTATTTTTTAAAGCAATTAAAAAAAATTATATAATATAATTATTAAAGAATTATGAAGCAAATGTTACAAACTGGTTAAATTTTTATAAAGATAATAATTTGTTAACGCTGATTTATAATTGATACACTTATAGAAGAAGTGCTATCATTCTGAAGAAAAGCAGGCAGTGTTTTAATTTAAAATTAATATACTTTATAGAAGAAGCCGATAAAATTATTCGTATTGAAATTCAAATAGAGTCTGTTCGATAATTAATAGCGATTTTTTCAAAAACATAAAATATTTTAATAAAATAAAATTGATAAAATAGACAAGATAAGACAAGACAAAAAAAGATAGACGAGACAAATTACAATCTTCCGTTCCGGTCTTTTTAGTTTTTAGACGGAGTTAAAAAATACTTGACATTGTTTTATATTTTTAATATTCTGGAAATATGGAAATAATAAATAATAAATAATAAAGAATAAAGAATAAAGAATAAAGAATAAAGAATAAAGAAATTAAAAACTTAAATATGAATGCTAATAGTAAAGACAATAAAAATGAAAATGAAAATTATAATGCGGTAGAAGTAAAATTTATAATTGAAGCCTTAGAAGCCCTTTCTAATGAAAGCAGGCTTAAAATATTTCGTATGCTTGTTAAAGCCGGACACTCAGGTTTAACTGTTACCGAAATGTCCAAGAGTTTAAATATGCCTATGAGCACATTGTCATTTCATCTGGCAAAATTAAGTCAGGCAAATATCGTTTTATTTGTGAAGCAATCAAGATTTATAATTTATTCGGCTAATTTTGAATCTGTAAATAAGCTTATCGGTTATTTAACCGAAAGCTGCTGCAACGGAAATCCTGAAGAATGTTTTAATGATATTTGCAAATAAAATGTGCCGTTTGCTTTTATTTTTTAATTGATTTATTTTTTTAATTTTATTTACTTAATTTTATCTATATTATTAATCATTAATAATTATCAATTATCGTATTTTATTAAATTTAATATCTTAAATTTTTTTATCAAGTATTTTGTATATAATATTTTATTGTTCTGGAAATATAGAAATATTTTAGTTATTTAATTAATTAGCCATTTGATCCATTATGTATATAAAAAAATATGTATAAAAAAATCGGAAGTTTTTTATAAATCAAAATTAGTATAATTTTTAATTATTTAAAGTCTATTTAATTATTATAAATGGAGGTATAAATTGTGGAAAATTCAATAGTTTTAGAGATTTACGATCCTGCTTTATGTTGTTCAACCGGAGTTTGCGGTCCAAGCCCTGATATAAAATTGATAAAAATTAATGATATTTTAAATAAATTAAAAAATGATTTCGGCGATAAAATTGAAATAAAAAGACATAGCATATCTAATGAACCAAAAGAATTTTTATCTAATAACGCAGTTAGATCTATAATCCAAAAAGAAGGAAAAGCAAGTTTGCCCGTTTGCATATTAAACGGAGAACTTTTAACTCAAGGAAGATATCCCGAAGAAGGAGAGCTTTATGCAGAAATATTAAAATCTTCGCTAACTTAACTTTTAATTACGGAGGCGTTTAAGTTTAGATTTATAGATTTTTAGTAGATTTAACTTTTATAAATTTAAGCAGGCGGTATCAACGATTATGAAATATATGTTTTTTTCAGGAAAAGGCGGAGTAGGTAAAACGACTATTTCATCAGCAACGGCTTTAAATTTTGCATTAAACGGCAGAAAAACTTTAATAGTGTCAACAGACCCTGCTTCAAATCTTTCCGATATATTTGAACAAAATCTTAAAGAAGAAGAAACAAAAATAAAAGGAGTAGACAATTTATATGCTTCAGAGATAAATGCGGCAGATTCGTTAGAGAAATACAGAGCTAAAGTATTGGGCGATTCGATTAAAGGCTTAGATAACGATGTTGTCTCTATGATTGAAGAAGAGTTTAAATCGCCATGCACCGAAGAAATTGCAAGTTTTGATTCTTTTACGGGTTTTATTGCGAGAAAAGATTTTGACGTAATAATTTTTGATACGGCTCCTACCGGTCATACGCTTAGATTGATGAGCCTTCCGTTAAAATGGACTACTTATATTGATGAGGTTAAAAAAGGTGAAGGAAGGACTTGTATGGGACCTGTTACAAATCTTGAAGGTTCTATTAAGATATACAATGAAGCATTAAAAATATTGACGGATAAAACAGCGACTAATTTTTTATTCGTTATGCGTCCTCAAGAGTTGTCGTTTTATGAAACATTGCGTTCTATTAAAGAAATTAAAAGTATCGGCATTAAAAATATTGAAATTTTAATTAATCAGGTTTTACCCGATAAGCTTGCCAAATTCAATATATTTGAAGAGCAGTATAAACTTAATGAAAAAATAATTGAGCAGGCGAGGGAAACCGGCTATAAAATAAAGAAATATTATTTAATGCCTGAGGAAATAAAAGGTTTAGATTCTTTAAAAAAATTTATATTAATGGAAGATAAAAATTATGCCGTAAAATATTTTGATAAATTTTTTAACAGCGATGACGATAATAATGCCGGCTGTGACAACAATATAATTAACAATAATAATAACGCCATTAGTGATTTGCCTATCCTTAATAAAAACAATAAAAACAACTCTGATTTAATTAATAGAATAAATAGCGATGCAATAAATTCGGCAAAATTTATTTTCTTTATAGGAAAAGGCGGAACAGGAAAATCTACCATCTCTCTTTTAACGGGTTTATATTTATCCAAATATAAAAATAAAAAAACATTAGTCGTATCGGTTGACCCTGCCAATCATATAGGTAAAATTATGGGCGTTGAATCAGTCAATGAAGAACCTGTGCAGGTTGAAAATAAAAATTTATTTATTTCAATAATATCGCCGGAATCGGCTTTAAGTGATTATAAGGCAGATACATTGCAATTTTTTCAAAAAGTTTCAAACAATGCAGATTCCCTTAAGGTTTTAGAAGAAGAGCTTAATTCGCCATGCACCCTTGAAATAGCCTATTTTAAAAAGTTTTACCGCTATTTTAAATCAAAAGATGAATTTGATTATATCATTTTTGACACTGCTCCCACAGGACATGCCTTAAGGCTCTTATTTTTAGCCTTTGAATATCAGAAAGAAAATAAGAATAATAATAGCGCCAAAGATGAAGAACTTGAATTTTTGATTAATACTATAAAAGATAAAGAAAAAACATATTTTTCTTTAGTACTGTACCCTGAATTTACTCCTATTGAAGAAGCTTACAGAGCATATAATGATTTGAAAGGAGCAGGCATAGACGTATCGTTTTTAAGTATTAATTATCTTTTAAATGCAAAACTTAAATCAATAAAGTTTTTTAAAGATAAAATTAATCAGGAATCAAAATATTTAAATGTGATTAAAGAAAAGTTTAATCTGCCTTCTTTATATTTTGAGCAGTATCCATATGAAATAAATTATAGAAATATAGAAAAATTTTTAAGAAATTCATTTAAGTTATAAATGTTTAAATTATAAAGAACATTTAATTAATAATTAAAATAATTAAAAAATTTCAAAAAATAAGCGGGTTTACTAAATGTTAGATAGATTATTAAACAGGATAATGAAGGAATGTTAATTTCCAATATTAAGAAGTTAATTTCTAAAATATAAGAATATAAACAATTTAAAAATAAATAAAATAACTAAAAATTTTAACTAAAAATTTAAATTAAAAATTGAGGTAAATTATGGATATTATTTTTATATGTACGGGAAATTCTGCAAGATCACAAATGGCGGAAGGATTTGCTAAATATTACGGTGAAAAATACAAAATAGCTGATTTAAATATATCCAGCGCAGGCGTTAATCCAAAGCCCGTTAATCCTTTCGCGATAGGTGTTATGTTTGAGAAAAATATAGACATAAGCAAGCAAAAATCAAAATCTATGGATGTTTTTGATCTAAATACTTTTGATTATGTGATAACTCTTTGCGGCGATGCAAGAGATAATTGTCCGTTAATTACTTCAAACAATATAAAACTGCACTGGGATTTAATTGACCCTGCAGGTGTTGAAGGAAATAATGATGAAAAATTAAAAGCATTTAGAACCGTCAGGGATGAAATTGAAGAAAAAGTGATGAATCTATTTAAAAAAGCTCAATAAAAAATAAACAGATTTAAAATTTAATTCAATTTAGTTATAGGTTTTAGGGGCAAGGAGGATAAAGAAAATCTTAAAGAAATATTTTTTGGAACTACAGCAGAAAAGATAGTTAGCGCTCTTCCCTGTTTCGTATTGGTAGTTAAATAATTTGTAACAAAAATCATAATAAGGAATCCATAAACTTATGATTGCTTTAACACTTCAAGAATACGATATTATATTTTCCGTCGCTATTTTCCTTTTTACGCTTTTTCTGATTATTAAAAAACCTTACAATATAGGAATAGGTTATAGCGCTATAATAGGCGCTGTTTTAGCTTTTATTTTCGGAATTGTTAAATATAGCGATATTTTTAAAGTTGTGGATATTGTCTGGGACGCAACTTTTACTTTTGTAGCTATAATTATTATTTCTTTGATTCTTGATGAGGTCGGTTTTTTTGAATGGGCTGCACTGCACGTTGCCAGATTTGCAGGAGGAAGCGGCAGGAAAATGTTTATATACGTAATACTTCTCGGCGCTTTAGTAGCGGCTTTTTTTGCAAATGACGGAGCGGCTCTTATTATCACTCCGATTGTTTACGAAAAAATGAAAGCTCTTAAATTTCAAAGAAAAAATATGCTTCCGTTTATTATGGCAGGGGGGTTTATTGCAGATACAGCCTCGCTTCCTTTTAAAATTTCAAACTTAGTCAATATTGTTTCTACCGATTATTTTAATATAGGTTTTTTCACTTACTTTATAAATATGTTCGCACCCGATATTTTTTCTATTATAATTTCAACATTGGCGCTTTATTTATTTTTTAGAAAAGACATACCGTTAAGCTATGATGTAAAATCTTTAAAGATGCCGAAAGAAGCTATTAAAGATGAAAAACTTTTTAAATATTCTTTTCTCATACTCCTGTTTCTTTTAGGAGGTTACTTTGCAAGCGAATTTCTTAACCTTCCCGTTTCATTTTTTGCTATAGCTTTTGCGTTGATATTTGTATTTTTAGGGTCAAAAAGTCCCGCGGTTAATTTAAAAACCGTGTTTAAAAACGCTCCTTGGAGCATCGTCGTGTTCTCAATAGGTATGTATCTTGTAGTATTTGGTTTAAAAAATGCCGGATTGACATATATGCTCGGCAGATTTATTGCTTATTCGTCTCATTACGGCGATTTTGCTCTTACGATGTTTACGGGATACCTGGCAGCGTTCACATCTTCTATAATGAACAATATGCCGACGGTTATGATAAATTCTCTTGCAATTCATTCGGCAAATTTAAAAGATATAATGCTTAAACCTGCCGTATATGCTAATGTTATAGGATGCGATTTAGGTCCTAAAATTACGCCTATAGGGTCTCTGGCAACTTTGCTCTGGCTAAACGTATTAGAAAGAAAAGGTATTAAAATAGGCTGGGGCTATTACTTTAAAGTCGGAATAGTTTTAACCGTTCCTGTTTTATTTTTTACATTGCTGGGATTGTATTTGAGATTGTTTTTGTTCTAAATATATTATGCATGTGTAAAAATTTAATTGTATTATACCTGCTTAACCGTTGCCTAAGTCTAATTACATTAATTTATATTATACCCTTTATAAAAATAATCAATATAAAAACAAATATGTTTGAGAAAAATATCGGCATAAGCAAGCAAAAATCAAAATCTATAATATCCTGACCATTCTGTAATACTTTAGAAATATAAGCTGTAATTTATTTAAAATTATCGTTCAATAGTTCAATTCAGTTCAATTCAATTCAATTCAATTCAATTTAATTAATTAATTAATTATTACAAAACCGTAACAAAACCTTAACAAATATTTAACAATTCTGTAATAAAATCTTAATATTGATGTGCTAACATAATATAAATATATATTTTAATTATATTAAGGAAGAGGTTTATTTATTAAACAACAGCAGCGACGATAATAACTCAAGAAACTATTAATTTAATTAAATAATTAAATAATTAAATTAATTAATTAAATATCATACGTATATATACTGTCTATAAGTCTATATTGGTTTAATTAAAATTAATTTTAATATGGAGGTTATTATATGAACAGAAGAGATTTTATAAAAATTGGAGCCGCAGGTTTATTAGGCAGCGTCGTAGCCGATAATTTAATTATAAAAAATGCAAATGCTAAAATTAATAATGCTGAAACCGATGCGGCTAAATCAAAATTTAAAAAACCGGAGCATGTAGTTTTAATAATGCAGGAAAACAGAAGTTTTGACCATTATTTCGGTATGATGGACACTACCATAAACGGTCAGCCGAAAAGGGTATTAGAACTCGGTATAACGGATGGCATGGGCGGAAGCATTAAACCGTATAATCTCGGATTTCAGTATGTAACCCCGAATCATGTTGACCCCAATCACTCATGGAGGGCATTGCACACCATTTATAATAAAGGGAAAATGGACGGTTATTTTTTAAACGGGATAAATCAGCCAACGGACGATTATAAAGTAATAATGGGTTATTACGACACAAAAAAAGCACTTACTCCTTATTATTATTACGCAAAAAATTATACGCTGTGCCAGAATTATTTTCATTCTATAATGGCGCCTACCCAGCCTAACAGGCTTTATCAGATTGCAGCGCAATCCAACGGACATATAACGGATTTAAAACCGTCAAAGCCGTATGAATTCCCTACTATTTTTAACAGGCTTGAAGAGGCTAAAATTTCATGGAAAATATACGTTGAAGGATGGCCTCATCCTAAAAAATATATCCACCATTGGCTTCCGGTTATATGGTTTGAAAGCTTTATGAAAGATAAAAACTTATGGAATAAGATAAGACCTGCGGCAGAATATTTTGAGGATGTTAAAAAAGGAACCCTCCCAAAGTTTAGCTGGCTCGTGCCGGATTGGAAGAACTCAGAACACCCGCCGGCAGACGTAAAAACAGGAATGATTTATACGGTAAGGAGAATTGAGGCATTAAGGAAAAGTCCGTTGTTTTCAAAATCGGCAATATTTTTAAACTGGGATGAATGCGGAGGATTTTATGACCATGTTGTACCGCCGATCGTTGATTATTACGGTCTTGGTATGAGGGTGCCGTGCATAGTTATTTCTCCGTTTGCAAAAAAGGGTTACATTTCAAATGTCAGGCATGAGCATGCTTCTATACTTAAATATGTTGAAAACTTATGGGGAATAGACCCTTTGACCGACAGGGATAAATACGCAAACGGATTTGAAGATGTTTTTATTTAAGAAAAGATTAGAGAACGATTAAAATAAAAAGATTAAAAAAAATATATGTTAAAGCGGCAAAAACAACAATAGATATGATTCACTCATTCTTTTTGGTAAAGAATGTAAAAAGAAATGATATCTGTAAGTTAGCTTATAAGTTATATTACAAAAATTTAACCTAAACGTCATAATAATGCAACAATAAATGAGTATAATAAGTTTAATATTAAATTTTTAGTTTATAACTAAACATAGGTTTTAAAAATACGGTAATAATATAACAATAATTATATTAATAATAATAGGGAGGAAAAATGAATTTAAATTATATAGTTCACGTTGCTTCGATTTCGGGGGGTGTGCTATATCTTATTATGATAGTGCTTCTTGTTGCTTTGGCTGTAATCATTGAGCGCACATGGTATTTAAACAAAATAATTAATAAAGGTTATGAAATAACCTCAAAAGTATCCGAACTTAAGACAATAGACAATAAAATCCTAACGGAGCTTGTATCTTCATCTGATAATGTACCGCAGTCTAAAGTTTTAAATATTGCTCTAAAATTTCCTGAAGTAAGAAGCCATGACCATTTAGACAGACTGCTTGAAGAAGAGATACTATGGCAATCTCCGTCAATTGATAAAAGACTCTGGATTTTAGATTCAATCGTAACTTTAGCTCCGCTTTTAGGTCTATTAGGCACAATTATAGGCATGTTTACTGCATTTTCTGCATTAGGCGCACCCGGCAGCGCTCCGCTTAAAGTTACGGGTGGTGTTGCCGAGGCATTAGTTACAACAGGCGCAGGTTTATTCGTCGCTATTATAGGTCTTGTATTCTATAACGGTTTAAATAACTGGGCGCGTCTAATTATTCATCAAATGGAAACGATAAAAATAATGTTAGTTAATCGTTTAGAAAGACCGTGTTCAAAAGGTGACAAAGAGTTAACGGATATTGGGTTAAGCCGCAGTAAAACAGCTGAAAAAGAACGGAATGCAAATTCATTGATTAAAAATCCGTTTCCTGTTAAAGGCGAAGGGGAGGTTGTAAATGGGTAATTACAACTATATGGGAGGAGAAAACAAAAAAGCGAAGATTGTGATTATTCCAATGATAGATATCATGCTGTTTTTAGTGGTTTTTTTTGCGCTATTAATGTTAAGAATGATACCGTCTTCAGGAATAGCTTCGCAAATTCCTCATGCAAGCGCCGTGCAAGAAATGCCGCATCCAAAAGTGCTTATTTCTCTTTTTAAAAACGGCGCTATAAAGGTTAAAGGAAAGGTTTTAACATTAAATGAACTTACATCTTTACTTAGAAGTCATAATCCGAAAAAAACAGTAGTGACTATAGCAGGTTCTAAAAAAGTGTCGCTCCAGCATCTTGTTTCGGTAATGAGCGCTTGCAAGAAAGCAGGCGTAAGCAAAATAGGCATTGCTGCTTCGAGGTCTTAAATGGAAGATTATATTAATAATTCATCTTTTAATAATAATAATCATAATGACGACTACAATAAGATTCCTTTCGGTTATGCAATATTATTAGGCGCTATTTTTGAGCTTGTGCTGGTTGTGGCTGCAATATTAATATTGTCTCATATGCCCAAATATGTGCCGATACCACAAAAACCTATAATGATATCGCTTGCGGCTATTCCAACGCCGCCTAAGCCTATAATTAAACCTAAACCAAAACCAACGCCGCCGAAGCCGAGACCTGTCGTTAAACCTAAACCTACGCCTATTCCTCATCCTAAACCGAGGGTAGTAAGACATGTTGCTCAAAAAGTATTTAAAGCCGTTCATGTAAAAAATGTTCCGCCGTCGCCTGCAGTACATGAAATAGTACAACCGTCACCGAGACCGGCGCCGGTTGTCGAACACGGTCCTATTAATCCGTCGCTTATAGCGATGCTTACAGGAGAGATAAGACAAAAAATTAAGTCCTCTCTTGTATATCCGTCTGCGGCTAAAACCATGCGTATGCAGGGCAGGGTTAAGGTTTTTTTTACATATTATAACGGGGTAATCAGTAAGATAAAAATTATTCGCGCCTCTCAATTTTCTTTATTAAATAATGGTGCGATTAAAACACTTGAATTAGCGAATTATCCAATGCCGCCTAAAAAACTCATGAATAGAATATTGCAGTTCAGCATATGGATAAGATTCAAATTACACAGATAAATAGATAAATAGAATAATTTTAATTTATTATTTATTTTATCTATTTTTATCTACAGAATAAATAGGCAATGTTTATATTAACAATTTTTTAACGCATTAAAAATATATTAACGATACTTATTGTAAACATTATATCAGGAGGACAATGTGCAGAAATCGTATTTAAATTTAGTTTCATCATTATGCTATGCCGTATTTTCTTTGATTGTTGTTTTGGGGCTTTCAATAATTTTATTTCAAACTCCGGCTTATGCAATTTCAAAGTGGCAGCTAAATTATAATAAAGCAGTAGGATTTTTAAAGAAAAAAAAATATAATTCGGCTCTAAAATTCGCAAAAATATCTCTTAAAGAAAATAAAAATCCTTACACGCTTCAATTGAACGGCAATATTCTTCAATTTTTAAAAAAGTATCAAAGAAGCAATTATTACTTTAAAAAATCCCTTGCTTTAATTATAACCAAAGTAAATAAAAAAGGCGGTAGCGGTAAAAAAACAGAAAATTTTATAAAAATTGTAAAGAATAATATCGGAATAAATTACCTTTTAGCAGGAAATATGCAATTAAAAAAGAAAAATATTAAAGATGCGATTAGTAATTATAAAAAAGGTTTAACGTTTGCCAATAAAAAGCATCTAAAAGATGATTTAATGATTAACGCCGCTATCAGCTATGAGAATATTAATAAATTCAAACCGGCAATTTATTATTCAAAAAAAGTCGTAGCAAATAGTCCTAAAAATGCTTTCGGCTATTTTGTTAAAGGCAGAGCAGAGTACGGACTAAATAAACTTAATCCATCTATTGCAGACCTTAAAACCGCCGTTAAACTTTCGCCTTCCGACAAATTGTTTAAAAGCGCGCTTAGATTAGTTGAAAAAAAGAAAAATGCAAAGAAATCTTAAGATGTAATAGAGTGCTATATTTATTTTTTGAAATCTAATAATTTTCCGCAAAAATTTATTTTGTTACAAAAATGTAACATTATTGTAACAAAATTTAACGATTCTGTAATAAATATGCAACATTAGGTTGATATAATATTCGTTCAATATAATCATAAGTAAAAAATGGAGGAAAAAGAAAAAATGGAGAACGGGAAGGTTTTAATCAAAAAACACGATATTAGAATAATTATCGGCATATTTATTCTAACTCTAATGTCTGCAGTTTATGGACTTGCCCCAAATGCGGATGCAGGGGTAATTTCAATTAAAGCAATAACAAAAAAAGTAAAGGTTAAAAGAACGCCGTTTACAGTTTCAAAGATTAAAAAGAAAACTATTAAAAGAATGACTAACCCTATGACCAGTTTTGAAAGCCTTTTAAATGTCGCGCCTTCAATCCATGCAAGCACGAGCGGACCTAACAATATAAGGGCGAGAGTTGAGCTGAGAGGGTTTGGAACTGGAGAAGTATCTCAAACTTTTGACGGGATACCTATTAACAACATGTTTGACGGCGACTCAAGCAATTATATGGACATCAGAAACAATGTTCCTTTTACTCTTGGGGATGTTTCAGGCGTTAATATCAGCTACGGCGTTAATAATCCAAGCGTGGATACTTTTGATTCCTTAGGCGGTCAAATAGGTTATGAACCCGTTATGCCTTCAAGCAAGTTTAGCGCTTCAATATTCGGCGGATACGGTTCTTTTGCAACAAGGACTTACGGTTTTTCTTTGAATACTGGTAAGCTCTGGGAAGGCATAAGAATGTATTTAAGGGTTGAACATAATGATGCAAACGACTGGTATGACGGTTCAAGCTATCCTAACAGAGACCACTCGTATTATTTTTCTTTAATAAAACCTTACAATAGAAACAGATCTGATATAAGTTTTATCTTCATGCGAAACGATGATTACGCAAACGACCCGCATCTCGTCCCCGTTCCGCTTCTTAATCAGTTCGGATACAATTGGGGATGGCCGACTTCCGTTGAAAATGCGCAGGCTTACAATCAGGAATATTATGTAATATTGGGATGGAAGGATTATATAGATAAAAATATAACGTTTAATAATAAAGCTTTCTATTCTGAAGACAATATGTATAAAAATCTTTATATAAATCCCGCATGCCATCCAAGCGCTGCAAGCGCCGGAATCAGCACCGCATGAAGATAAAACTTATATCAGATCTGTTTCTATTGTAAGGTTTTATTAAAGAAAA